>JBEIJP010000515.1:0-2951 GCA_040380245.1 Acidobacteriota bacterium
CCACACCCCAGAGTTCGATGTCGACGAGGAGAGCCTGGTCGTCGGAGTGCGGGTGATGGGGAATGTCCTCCTCGACTATCTCGATCGCCAGGCCCGCCGCTAGAACAGACTGTGCCGCTCTTCTCGATCAGAGGCGTGGGGGAGGGGAGACGGGTAGTCTCTCCTGTTCCTGACCGGCGGAAGGATCGGAAACCGACGCCGGGCGATCCGATTTGGGGGACTGATACCCGGTTCCGTCCCGCTGGAGCGCACGGGAGAGTTCGATGATCGAGAGCAGATCGGTCTGTGCCATCGCCGCTTGTCGAGTGTTGAAGACCTTCCCATTCTGGTGCACCGGGTTGTGAGCGAACTCCCAGACCAGATTGGCCAGTTTGCGAATCGCGACGTCAAACTCCTCCGGGGCGCCAAACGAAGCCTTCTGCTCCACCTTGCTCGCGAGCGTTCCCAGCGCGATCAGTTGCCGGAGCATGCGGGCAGATTTGTTGATCTGCCCCGCCTCCTCGCGCAGTTGCTTCGCCGTCAAGGTTCTCTTCTCGTGGAGCCGGAGCAGCAGCTGGCTTCTGACCTGAATCGATTTGAAGTGACGGGCAAATTGCTCCCGTGCGTAGGCCCGCTCACGGGCCCGTTCGCTGACCGACGCTCCCTGATTGATCTGCGGAACGACCAGGGCTCTCGTCGGACTGGAAAGGCCAATCACGACCAGCGCCGCCGGAAGCAGTTGTCGCCAGCGGCCCGCAGACCTGGTCCTCTCCCCCTCTTCCATCGCGCTATCAAACGCGCTCTCCTGGCTTCTCGTCCTACTGTTCCAGTCCTGACGTCCCATCTTTCTGACCCTGCCGGTTTCTTTAGTCCTGCTCTTTTCTTGAATGATGGTGGGTTCGGATCTCTTTTTGGCGCCTACCTTGCGAAGGGATGGCTGGCTGTGGGATCATCCAATTGTCCCTACAACCTGGAATCAAGCATCAACCGGGGGGCCATCTCCCCTCCTTGGATGGGGGAGGAGCCGCGACTTCTGCCTGGATCGGATCGCGAGATCGCTCAAGCAACGCGCCTGGATCTCCTCTAAGAGCTTGATCTCGTCTGAAAATCGTACGAAGATCGTCGAAAAGACGCATACGATAGCACACAATTTCCTTCCTGGAGGCCCGTTTTGGAACAAGATCTCAGTCAACTCATTCTCCTTCAGGAGCTCGATGTCGAGATCCGGCAGCTGGAGGAGGAGATTGCCAACCTGCCGACGCGCCAGTCGGACCTGGAGCAGGCGTTCGCCGGATCGGTCTCCGAGTATCTCGCCCTGCAATCGTCCCTCGACACGTCGCTTGCCCGCAAGCGGGAGCTGGAAGGCGAAATCGAGGTGGAACAGGAGAAGCACCAGAAGTTCAAAGGAGATTTGATGCGGGCCAGCAATGAGCGGGAGTATGCCGCCGCTCTCCGCGAAGTCGACTATACCCGCAAAGCGATTGGCTCCATGGAGACCGAGGTGATCAAGCTGCTCGAAGAGGTCGAGAAGCTCGAGGGACAGCTCCGGGAGCGTACCCCCGAAATGGAATCGCGTCGGCAGGAGGTCGATGCGCAACTGGCGGTTTGGCGAGAGGCGGCCGAGCGTCAGTCGGCCCGGCTCGTCGAACTGCGCGCCCGCCGCCCGGCTCTGCTCGACTCCCTCTCCCCCCAGCCAGATCCGACTACGAACGTCTCTCCCGGATGCGATCCGGATTGGCCCTGGCCGAGGCGCGGGCCTACTCCTGCCAGGCCTGTCGGATGAGCCTGCGTCCCCAGGTCTTCAACGATATCCGCCGTGGGGACCGCATCATCACCTGTGAAAATTGTGGGCGCATTCTCTACTTTGTCTCTCAGGCGCAGGCCGGCTGATCTCGTGCGAGGCATCCATCGTTTGGGGACTCGACGACACTCACCCCGGGAGGGTCTCTGTTCGGCAGACAACTGGCCGATTGCCGGCGCAAGCTGCTGGGCGAGGTCACGGCGCCTCTCCCGATTTGTCCTAACGCGTGCGTCGGGTGTATAGGTATTAGCGAAGCGATATAGATGAAAATGTCATTTCCCACCGGGAATTGGCCTCTTTTTTGAATTCTGGGACATCCAGAGCGGATTAACCAATTGTGGAGGCAGATACGATGAGCGATGTGGTCTACAAGGCAAAAACGTTCGATCTTAGCGGGCTGACAGGCATCTCGGATGGGACGCTGGCCATGCACTTCAAGCTCTATGAGGGGTATGTGACCAATACCAACCTTCTCAACGAGCAGATTGCCGAGCTGGGACGCGGGGACATCACCCCGAAGGAGATGCCAGTCTACTCCGAGCTGACGCGTCGCCTTGGGTTTGAATACAACGGGATGGTTCTGCACGAGTGGTACTTTGGCAATATGACCAAGAGCGGCGGGGGAGACCCGGCGGCCGGATCGGCCTTCCTGCAGGCCGCCGAGGCCAGCTTTGGCAGTTTTGCCAACTGGAAGAAGCATTTTATGACGGTTGGGAAGATGCGGGGCGTCGGCTGGGCGGCGACCTATCTCGATCCCGTGACCGGTCGTCTCAGCAATCACTGGATCAACCTCCACGAGACGGGCAACGTCGCCGGATTCAGCCCCGTGTTGATCATGGATGTGTGGGAGCATGCGTTCATCCGTGACTATGCTCCGGCCGAGCGCCCGAAGTACATTGAAGCCTTCTTCTCCAATGTTGACTGGGCCGCCTGCGATCTGCGGATGGCCAAGGGGGGAGCTGCCCGCCCGGTTGGCGCCTGATCCGTCTGGGAGAGAGTCTCTCGTTTCGGCAAGAGAAAAGGCCCTGTCAAGATCGACAGGGCCTTTTCTCTTGCTACAGGGGAGCCTCTCCCATTTGGTCTTGGAGAGGCTCGGGCGAAGGTCGGTTACTCCTCGGCCTGGATGACGAGGAAGTAGCCACGTTCACCGCGACGAACGCGCAAGAGAACC
>JBEIJP010000516.1:0-2948 GCA_040380245.1 Acidobacteriota bacterium
CGTTGCAGGTTGAAAGTCGCGACCGTCCATTCATCCTCCTGCGGGCGCGAAACGGCACGCGGAGCCATCCCGCCCGTGGCGATGAGGGCGGCCCCCGGATCCGGAAGGAGCGTATAGCTGCGGGTGCTATATTCGAGCGGCCCAACCAGGCCGGTAACGAGGGCGCCCGTCGCGACATTGAGGGCCGACTGGCCAGTCAACCCAAGCGAGTTGACCCGGAGGCGTTCCGTATTGGCGTCTAACCTGGGGATGGGTGGGATGGTTCCCGAGGGGGGTGGGTCTGGCGTTTGAATGCCGGGTTCGCGAAACGGCCGCGGAACTCCTGTCACCACGCCGTAGAAGACGCCATTCGAGCTGGCCGTCGCGCCCGTCTCCTGGATAAATCCCTGCGTCGGCGAGACGACGGTCAGCGACGCGACACGGACACGCATCCCCTCCAGCCGTTCCAGTTGATCGTGAGCCCCGGCGGGATCAGGAAGTACGGTGGTCAGCGCGATCGGAACCGGGAGGGGCTGGCCTGTCGAGAGCAGCGTGGTGAGGGTGAGATTGGTCAATTGGGTCATCGGCGGCTGGAGCGGATCCGAAGTCGGCACGAACTCGGAGACCCTTCCCTCGACCTCCAACAGATTTCCGACCGCGGCCTGCGCGGGGAGAGCACTCGAGGTGAAGACAAAGAGGCCCTCCGAAGTCGTCGGATCCCCGTCGACGCTCGCGTCGGGTTCCTGGAGAAAGAATCCATTGCTCTTGCGACCCGTCACCACTCCGCGGGTGCGGACCGTCGCTCCCTCGATCGGGGAGCGGGCGGCGTTTCCCTGAATCGCACGAATGGCCACAAAGGAGAGATCGTCGTTGAGAATGGCGCCTACCGCCTCTCCACGGGTCACCTGGGCGCCCGTCACCTGGGAGACCCGTACCAGGAAAGTCTCATCCGGTTCGACCTTCGCATCCCCAATCACCGTCACGCCAAATGGATAGCTGGTGCCGCCGGAAGGGATCGATTGAGCCTGGAGTGTTCTGGCGAGATAGTCCTGATCGGCAACAGTCGCGGTCCCATCCGCGGTCGAGATCTGAAAGGAGACGCCGGCGGGTCCGGCCGGTGCGCTCAATCGCACGGTGAAGAGGATCTCGCGTGTCCCTGCGTCGCCCTCCGGGCCCGACACATCCGCGAGGGAGAGTGTGAGGGTCGGCGGCCCCCCCTCGCTCGTGACCATCAGGTCGTCCACGCCGACCCACTCATCGTTCCCCACCGCGTTGGCGGTCAAAATGCGCACTTGCACCAGCGAACGATTCTCGGCCTCGCTCGGAAGGAGAGCCCGCACCGGGGTCGTCAGCGTCGCCTCGTTGGGGCCGGTTGTCGCGTCCGCGACAAACCCATCCGGCAGATTGATGAATGGACCGGTCGAACCCAGCCGATATTGCAGTGCCACCGGTTGGATGGCGTTGTCGGCCGACCCATCGAGGTCGCGGAGGTTGTACGAGACCTGGACCCTCGTCCGATCCGTCGTGTCGAGATGGAGCAGCAGGTAGGGAGCATCCGCCGTCGCAGAGCCTTGCAGCGCAATCGATGGATTGGGAATCCCGTCAAATTCCGCGACCCCACCCGAGGACAAACTGTTCGGATTGGACTGGTTGGCGATCACATCGAGGTCGCCGGTGAGCGTGCTCACCGTCAGCAGCGTCTGCGGATCGGCCCCCGTCGCGGCAGTCAGGTTCTGCCCAAGATAGCCTTCGATCCCCAGCACCCCCGACCAGTCGTCATTGGCGCTGATGAGGGTCGTGACCGACCAGTCCTGAGCGAAGGGCAACGGTTGCGCCTGGCTGTCGACCCCCCGCACCAGTGGACCGTCCGCCGCCCACCAGAAGGTCCCGCCGAGGAGTACCGGAATCAACCATCGCCACTGCCACAACCGGCTGCTCTTCCCGCGCCATCGCTCACCTCTCATGGACAAGCCTCCTGTTTCAGATGTCGGACAATCCAGGAATGCGGAGGATCTTCCGCGAACCGCTTCGCCTGGCCTCACGTCCTCTGCGCGCTCGAAGAGGGCGCTGGCGGCAGAGGAATCTTCCAGGGGAACCTGACCGATCCTCTCGTGCCATTCCCGAAAGAGATTCAACCTGCGCTGGGGTGGAGTCAGAACGGAACAGAGGTGGCGGCTGGGATGGAGAACGGTCTTCGCAGAGGTTGATCGGTTCCATCCCAGAGTATGCCGAAGCCGGCTCGATTCGGCAAGATAGGTTATTGACGCGCAGATCGCAGGTCACGTTGCACAGGTGGATGACCATCTCCCGTCAGCTGTGGTTAGCTGGAGGAGAGGGACTCATCGGCGGGTTGCCGATAGTGTGCCGCCAGTTCGTGATAGGCCCGCGCGCTTCGCTCCACCGATTGGAGGGCCGCCCCGGACAAGGGCTTTTTGACCTGCGCCGGAGCACCGGCGGCGAGGGTTCGGGAAGGAATCTGTGTGCCAGGGGTCAACACGCTCCCGGCCGCCACCATCGCCTGCGCGCCGACGTGAACTCCGTGGAGAAGGATCGCCCCCATCCCAATGACCGCCCCATCCTCGACGGTGCATCCTTCCAGGAGAGCCCCGTGGCCAATCGTCACATCCCGCCCAAGAACCGTCGGATGCTCCGGTGTGGTATGAAGAACGGCATTGTCCTGGATGTTGGCGCCGGGTCCGATGACAATCCGTCCCTCGTCCCCGCGCAGAACGGCGCCAAACCAGACGCTCGCCCCATCGCCCAAGACGACATTGCCGATGACGACCGCCGTGGGCGCCAGGTAGACGTCCCGGCCAATCTCAGGAGTGTTCCCCTCATATGCCAGAATCATCGGATGCTCCTTCCCCGAGAGGCGCGGGCGGGGTGGCGTCGCCTGGCCGCATCGCCTCCCGTGCGCTTCGGTAGAACGCGAGAAAATAGCCCGCCATCGACCAACAAGACGAGATGAC
>JBEIJP010000517.1:0-2937 GCA_040380245.1 Acidobacteriota bacterium
GTAAAATAGAAATTCCCCTCCCCAAGATCAAGCTTTATTTTCATAAAGTAATAAGGATCGCCCCCCCCACCCAAACAAGCTGGAACCTTTTCATTTCACGGGGAAAAGCATGGGAAATGAAAGAGTGCGTCTTCAAGCGTGGAAAGAGGGGGACGTTATCACACCCGAAGGATAGCAGGTCATCTGAGGGGCAATCGGGTATCGAGCTGGTTTTCGACCGGATCGATGGAGCGTCGAGGGGTTTCGGCGCGTTGGCGGAGGTCGGCGACGACCTCGGGATACTGGGCAGCGACATTGAACTTCTCGGAAGGGTCGTGATCGAGCTGATAGAGGAGTGGGGGATTGTGCTCGACGATCGGGTCGGTTCCGTACTCGGACTTGGTCAGAAAATGGGCCTTGAACGAGCCATGGCGAATAGCGAAGAGCCTTGATCCCCGCCAGTAGAACATCGTCTGTCGGGGACTGCGGCCTTTTCCATGAAGGACGGGGGTCAGGTCGACGCCATCGAGCGCACGGTCAGTGGGGACAGGCTCGCCGACCAGAGACGCAAACGTGGGAAGAAGGTCGAGCGTCGAGCCGAGATCGGTGACGACGCCCGGAGGAACTGTACCGGGTTGCCAGAAGAGCGTCGGTTCGCGCATGCCGCCTTCGAAGGTGCCCCCCTTAGCGCCCCGCAGGGGACCGGCGGACCCACCCTGCTGATCGAAGAGGGCCCAGGGGCCATTGTCACTGGTAAAGACGACGAGGGTATTTCGATCGAGCTGCAGGCGCCGCAGCGTCTCGAGGAGGCGGCCGACATTGGCGTCGAGCTCCTCGACGACATCGCCATAGAGTCCCCGCTGGCTGCGACCGGCAAACTCCGCCGTTCGAAAGAGGGGCAGGTGCGGCATGGTGTGAGCGAGATAGAGGAAAAAGGGGCGGCGGCGATTGGCCTCGATGAAGCGGATGGCCTCATCGGTGTAGCGTCGCGTGAGGGTCGACTGCTCGGCAGGTCGTTCGATGACCTCCTCATTGCGCATCAACGGGACATTCCAGTATTCGACGCGAGGGTCCATCATCCGTTCCCGTCGTTCCTGCGCGTTGGCGACCTGCGCGACAAAGTCCATGTCGTTGGAGTAGGGGATGCCGAAGTAGGAGTCGAAGCCCTGGCGCATCGGGAGATGCTGCGGCTGAAAGCCGAGGTGCCATTTGCCGATGGCGGTCGTCGCGTAGCCCTTGCGCTTGAGGATCTCGGCGATGGTGATCTCACGATCGGGAAGCCCTCCGGCCGAGTCCGGGAAGAGGACCCGTCGGGTGTCGGAGTACATCCCGCTGCGGATGGGGAGCCGGGCGGTGAGGAGAGCGGCGCGGCTGGGAGTGCAGACGGAATCGGCGGCGTAGAAGCTGGTCCAGCGCTGGCCTTCGGCGGCCATCCGGTCGAGGTGCGGCGTGCGGATCGTCGGGTTCCCGAAGCTTCCCAGATCGCCATAGCCAAGGTCGTCACAGAAGATGACGATGAAGTTGGGACCACGGCGGCTGGTCTGGGCGATATGGTCGGGGGTGGAGCAGAGCATGCCCACCAGGAGGAGCAGGAGCAGAATCGAGCGTGCCATCGAGCTTGCCATCAGGGGTCCTTTCCAATCTGAATGCCGAACTGTGGATCAGGGGCGGGAACGGCGTGTCCCTGTCCCTGGTCGAGCAGCCGGGCGTTGCCAGGGAACGGCCCCGGCTCGCTGGAGGTGGAGCTGCAGCGCCGCGGTCAGGTCGCGGACCAGCTCGGGCTCACTGGCCGAGCGGTCGGTCGTCTCGCGGGGGTCGTCCCCGAGGTGGAAGAGCTGCATCGGTTCGAAGGGGCTGTTGTGGAGCAGCTTCCACGGGCCGCGACGCACGGCGTAGTAGTCCTGCCCACGGTAGCGGGCGCCGCCTTCGCGTCGCATCCAGAAGAGGTCGCGGGTCGGCGCGGCGGTCTCCTTCCCGAGGAGGGCGGGCAGGAGCGAGCGGCCGTCGACGCGACGGTCGAGCGGCACGCCCGCCGCTTCGCAGATCGTCGCGTAGAGGTCCATGGTCAGTCCGACGCGGGCCGACTCCGTTCCCGGCCCGATCCGACCCGGCCAGGCAGCGATCAGCGGGACGCGCAGGCCCCCTTCGTAGAGATCCTGCTTCGCTCCCCTGTAGGGACCATTGCTCGCGTCATAGGCGAGGACACCCCCGTTGTCGCTCGTCATGAGGACCAGCGTCTTCTCGGCGAGCCCGGTCGTGTCGAGAGCCCTGAGCACCTCGCCAATGCCGTGGTCCATCTGCTCGATCAGCGCCGCGAGGGGAAGCCGTTTGGCGCTCATCCCTGGCTGGCGTTGACGCACCTTCTCGATCCACTCCGCGGGGGGCTGAATCGGATCGTGGGGCGCGTTGTAGGCGAGGGAGAGGAAGAAGGGCGCGGCTTGGCCCTGTCGCGATCGCAGGTAGTCGACCGCCCAGGCGGTGAAGAGATCGGTGGCGTGCCCCTTTGGCTCGATCACCTGCCGGCCAAGACGCATGTAGTTCTGCCCGTGGCGTAGATGGGTGTAGTAATCGTCCATCATATCGCCGAGAAAGCCGTGAAAATGGTCGAAGCCGCGGTCGAGGGGCGTATCGGGAGCGGTCAGCCCGAGATGCCACTTGCCGACGATCGCGGTGTGGTACCCCGTCTGTCGCAGAGCGGCCGGCAGCATCTTCACGCCCGGGGCGAGCCAGCCCCAGCTGTTGTCCGGGTGGGTCCGGATGACGCCGGGGACCCCTGCCAGATCGGGATATCGTCCTGTCATGAGCGCCGCCCGGGAAGGGGAACAGACCGGCGCGTTGGCGTAGAACTGTGTCCAGAGGGTTCCGCGTTTCGCCAGCGCGTCGATGTTGGGGGTTCGCAGATCTCCTGCGCCATAAACACCCAGGTACCCATACACGAGATCATCGAACATTATCAAC
>JBEIJP010000518.1:0-2919 GCA_040380245.1 Acidobacteriota bacterium
CGCGCGTCGAATTAAAGATATCGTCGACACGGTTCCGGGAATCACCGATTCGATGGTCAGTCGGCGGGAAGGCTTCCCGGAGATGGTCATCAAGGTGGACCGGGCCAAAGCGGCCTCGCTCGGCATCAACGCGTCCGCCGTGGCCACGACACTCGAGACAGTGATTGGCGGCCGCCGGGCCTCTCAGTTCCGGCAGCAGGGGGAAGAGTTCAACATCCTCGTGCGGCTCAGCGAGCAGCAGCGCGCCAACATTGGCCAATTGAAGGACATCACCGTGCTGACCCCTTCCGGACAGAATGTCCCGATCGGCGATCTGGTAACCCTCGTCCGACGGGAGGGTCCTGTCTCGATCGAACGACAGGACCAGGAGCGCCTCGTCCGCGTCACGGCTGGCTACGCCAATCGCGATATGGGATCGATCATGCGGGACATCGATCAGCGATTGCAGAACATTACGCTGCCCTCCGGCTTCTCGCTCAACTATGGCGGCGAGTACGAAGAGCAGCAGAAGTCGTTCAATGAGTTACTCTTCTGCCTGCTCATCGCGATCGTCCTCGTCTACATGGTCATGGCCTCCGAGTTCGAATCGCTCCGCGATCCGCTGATCATCCTCTTCTCGATCCCGCTGGCGGGAATCGGGGTGAGTCTTGCCCTCTTCCTGACAAAGACGACCTTCAACATGCAAGGCTTCATCGGGGCAATCCTGCTGGCAGGTATCGCGGTCAATAATGCGATCGTCCTGGTCGACTACACCAACATCCTCCGCACGCGGGACAAGTTGATCCTGCGCCATGCGGTCGAGCTGGCGGGACGGCGACGGTTGCGTCCAATCCTGATGACGACCCTGACGACGATCCTTGGGCTGATCCCGATGTCGCTAGGGATCGGCGAGGGAGCGGAGGTGCAGGCGCCCATGGCCCGCGTCGTCATCGGAGGAATGATCACCTCGACATTGATTACGCTCCTCTTCATTCCGACGATCTACACCATGATCGAAGAGCGTGGAGAGAAGGAGCGCGTCGAAGAGACGGAAGGGCTCGGCCAGGGAATGCCCGAACCGCTCCAGCCGCTCGGCGCCGACTAAGAGGCAGGCCACACGCCTGGCAATCCCCGAATGGGACCAGGAGCAGCGACTCCTGGTCCCATTCCGCATGTTGGGCTGGAGGCCCTGGCGAGGCTCATTTGCCAATCTTCAACAACAGGGAGTCGTAATTGAACTGGACCTTGATGGTGCGTGGATGGACTGGGCCCAGAATCCGGGAGTAGATCGCGTAGGACCGGGCGTAGCAGGACTCCGCGTCGGCATAGCGTTGGAGGGTGGTGAAGAGGTCTGCCAGCTGCATATAACTGAGCGCCAGGTCGGGATGGTCCTCCGGAAGGACCTTGAGGCGAATCTTGCAGGCCCGCGAGAAGAAGAGCTCGGCGGCGGTATTCTTCGACTGGGCGACGTAGAGTTCAGCCAGTTTATCGAGGCTGCGGGCGGTTTCGGGATGGTCGTTGCCGAGGATCTTCTCGCGAATCGCCAGGGCCCGCTCACAGAGCGACTCCGCCGTGGCATAGTCCCACTGGGCGGCGTGCAGATCGGCGAGGCTCTCCAGCGAGGGGATCAGCGAGAGGTCGTGCGAGCCATGCAGTGACTCCTGCACTTCGAGCGCTCGGGTCAGCAGATCCTTGGCCTCCTGGTACTCCCCCTGGAGTTGGAGGAGGTAGGCGAGGTTGCCCAGCGTCGCCATCGTTGAGGGATCGGCCAGCCCAAAGGCCTTCTCCTTCAGCGCCAGGGCGCGCCGGAGCAGCCGTTCGGCGTCGGCGTCCCGGTTCTGTGCCTCGTAGATCAGCGCGAGGTTGTTGAGCAGCGTGACGAGGTCCGGATGGTCCTCGCCCAGTCGGCTCTCTTCAATGGCCAGCGCCGCCCGATAGAGCGGCTCAGCGGCCGCGACCTGCCCGCGCAAATCGAGGTAATAGGCGACGACGCTGAGCAGCAGCGACGCGTCGGAGGTGGCGACATTGTCCCGCTCGATCGTCTCGGCGAGGATCAGGCCGTGTGGGAGGAGCCGATTGCAGAGCGTCCACTCGGAGGGGTTCCCCTCGGGCGCACCCGGAAAGAGGATCTCGACGGCCCGGATGGCCCGCCCCAGCGAGTCGGCCTGCTCCTCCTCCGCGGCAGATGTCTGGCGCAACTCCTGCAAGACCTGATCCGAGAGATCGATCGCCTCGGATGACGGCAGGAAGCGGAGCAGTCCGAACCGCGCCGCCTCTTCGAGCAGATCCGTGAGTGGATCTTCGGCCTCGCTGCGCCACTCGAGCTCGATCCCCAGCTCCCCTGCCGCCTCGCGCAGAATCTCTTCCGGAATCTCCCCTGGATGGAGAAACGCCGCCACGCGCAACACTGCCAGCGCCGATGGGGAGGTCCTGGCAAGGCTCTCGATCGAGAGCCGGATGACTCCCGAAAGAATGTCTGCCAGGGAGGCCGCGGAAGGGTCCTCGATCGACTGAATCAGCAGTCGGCGGTACTCGTCGAGGCGGAGGTCGCGCGTGGCAATCGTTGCCCCGGCCAGCGTCAGCGCCAGAGGGTGCCCACGGAGGAACGCGACCAGCCGCTCGGCCTCCTCTCGCGTCGCCCCTCCCCCTCGACCAGCGTGAGTAGTGGGCGCATGAATCGCCGCCTGCCGCAGGAGGAGTGTCGCCCCATCGGCGCCGCTCAGCCGGTAGACGGTTCGCGCCACTCCCACCCCATCGAGGGCGACCGCGCGCGTCGTCAACAGGACGTGCCCTTTTTCACTGAAGGTGGCATAGGTCTGGATCTGCGCGAGGTCGTGCGCGTCGTCCAGAATGAGCAGCCAGTCACCGTGGTTGGCCAGCCAGGTGAGCGTCGCGCCGACCGACATGCTCATGTAGGGTGATTGCGCTTCGGGCAGTTGA
>JBEIJP010000519.1:0-2916 GCA_040380245.1 Acidobacteriota bacterium
TCGCGAGCAAAGAAGAGACAGATCTTGTCGGCCTCCCGGAGCGAGTAGGTTCGGAGCACAAACGCGTCGGTCTCCTGCAGCGGCATAAATCGCTATCGTAGTCCGTCGAACCCGAATAGTAAAGCTGCGGACCCGGGTGAACTGCGTCTCCACGCGAGCACCATGCCGGACGTGGACGTCCCGGTTGCCCGGAGACACGCGGATCAGACAGCTCCATCTTTCTGGAACAGGAATAAGGGGGAATGGTGGTGAGAAGGAGAGGCGAGGGGAGCGACGATCCGGCTCAGAGCGGCAGGGCATAGAGAATCCACGCGACCCCGAACCCAATCCCGACAAAATAGCCAAAGACCCGCAGGCCGTAGCGAAATCGCTCCCCGGTCGTCGCGTGCTCCGAGGAGAGCGCGGCGAAGACCGTCGAAACCAGGAGACCAAACATGACGAGTGCCAGAAAATGGGTCATGCCTTCCTCCCAATCCCGATATCGAAGACATCCATCGCGGCCAGCATATTGAGTGCGCCGGCGACGCAGAGGAAGTTGTTGCCGTACTCGAAGGTGACCTTGGCCGCTTGATCGGGCGTGACCTCAAAGCCCCAGTCGGCGAGCCAGCAGACCAGGTAGGGGAGCCCGATTCCCGCGTCGAGAAAGCTGAAGAACCAGGTGAGCCATTCCCGCCCCGCTGGACGGAAGAGGTGGCCTTCCATTAGAAAGCCGAGCAGAAACATCAGGAGAATCGCCAAACAGAGAAGGGCTCCCCGGCCCCATCGCCCAAGCAGGACGTGGCCCAGGCCCGGCAGAACAAAAGCGGCCAAGCAGGCCAACGCGATCCGCTGTTTCGTGGCTGGTACGGGATGACGACTCACTGCACCTCTCTTCTCTGTTCCTGTCTATCTCTCCCAATGGGTCCAACGGGCCCAATGGGTCCAATGGGCCCAACGGGCCATTTGACTTCCGCTTACCCGATCCGCACGAGCCCGGAGCCGCGCCTTCCAGATTCCTGGGGCACAAAGAGCGACAAGTCAGCTGCCCAGTGGATCAAAACAAAGCTGGATTGTAGGGGGGGGCAGGATCGGGTGTCAACGGAGGAGAGCGGATCAGTGCGGGGGCAGACGCTGCACCAGATCGTCGGCCTGGTGTCGAACCTCCTCAAGTGCCCGCTGGAGCCGGTCGAGAGCGACATCATCCGTGCCGGATTCGATCTGGAAAGGCTGACCGAGAACCGCGACCGCACGGGTGAATGGCTTGGGGATCTCGATCCGGTCCCAGCTGCGCAGCCGCCAGCAACGTTCGAGCGAGACCGAGAAGGGCAGGACGGGAGCGCCCGTCCTGGCGGCGAGCAGCAGCGCGCCGGGCTTGGCCACATAGAGCGGACCGCGCGGTCCATCCACCGAAAAGCCGGCGCTGCGTCCGGCACGAACCGCCCGGATCATCTGGATCAGCGCGGTTCCGCCTCCACGGGTCGAGCTGCCACGCGCGGCGCCGTATCCAAAACGCTGGATGAAACGCGCGATGTACTCCGAATCGAAGCTGCGAGAGGACATGACAACGATGCCCCGGCGTCGGAAAAAATAGGTGCCGATCGGAATGCGGTTGTGCCAGAAGCAGATCACCTGTGGAGTCCCGGGCCGATCGTACTCAGCGCCAACGACGGTGAAACGGACCGTTCTCCCGATCAACAGGATCAACCAGTAGAGCAGCCAGCCGACGAAGCGGATGATCAGGCGTTGCTGGAACGAGTACTGGTCGAGCGTGGCAAATCGGTCGAGGGCGGCCAAGGGATCGATAGCTGCCCGAACCTGGCGGGGCTGTTCGGTGGTCACCTGTTGTTCCTCTCCAGTATTTCTCCCCGTGAGCTGTCTTGCCCTTTCCCCTTCGCCCCTTGCGGGGCCGGGACGAGTATGGTACAAGCATACCTGTTGGTGGACTTTGGCAGGATTCTGGTTCAGCGCGGCGGTTCGCCGCGAGTCTCAGAATCTCAGGTTCACGGGCACGGTCCAAAGCGGCCGATCGCGGGGGTAATTCAGTGGTAGAATGCCAGCTTCCCAAGCTGGACGTCGCGGGTTCGAGTCCCGTCCCCCGCTCTTCCCCATCTTCATTTTTATCGACTTCGCGATCTTCGATCGTGAGTGCTTCCAGATTGATATCTGGCAGGCTGTCTGCCATCCGGTTCGATTCCCGGATTGGGCTCACCCCAGAAAGGGGAAGACGACCGCAATGCCAGACAGAGCGGTCGTCCCCGGAGTGGATCGAGACTGGCCAGAACCGTTACAGCCCCTTCTGAACAAGGAACTTGATGAGGTCCCGGACCCGGCAGGAGTAGCCCCACTCGTTGTCATACCAGGCGAGAATCTTGACGAGGTTGTCGCCGATGACCTTGGTGTAGTCGGAGTCGACGATCGACGAATGGGAGTTGCCCTTGAAGTCCGAGGAGACCAGCGGCGCGTCCTCGACCGCGAGAATCCCCTTCAGCTCAGCCCCGGCCGCCTTGCGCAGCGCGGCATTGATCTCGTCTTTCGTCGCCGGCTTCTCGAGCTCCATGACGACGTCGACGAGCGAGACGTTCGGGGTGGGCACGCGAACCGAGATGCCGTCGAACTTGCCCTTCAATTCGGGCAGGACGAGCGCGACGGCTTTGGCGGCGCCGGTCGAGGTCGGAATCATCGAGAGGGCGCCGGCGCGGGCTCGACGCAGATCCTTGTGCGGGAAGTCGAGGATCACCTGATCGTTGGTGTAAGAGTGGATCGTCGTCATCTGGGCCTTGCGAATCCCAAAGGTCTCGTGAACGACCTTGGCGACGGGCGCGAGGCAGTTGGTGGTGCAGGAGGCGTTGGAGATGATGGCCTCGCCCTTGTAGGTGTCGTGATTGACGCCGTAGACGAACATCGGGGTGTCGTCTTTAGAGGGCGCGGACATGATCA
>JBEIJP010000520.1:0-2911 GCA_040380245.1 Acidobacteriota bacterium
AAGGTCATCCTGGTCATTACCGACAACATCGCCTGGGAATCCCACTTCTCGGGGCTGCGCGAAGCGGAGGTCAGTCGTGAAGTCCTCCTCTCCGGCGCGATGGTCTGCGGGCTGGTGGTCGAGGGAGCGCTCAGCAGGACCGAGCGCATCTTTCTGCGAAATGGAGACGGCCGCGACCTCTATCGTCGCGCCATGCGGATCGATCCGTTCATCGAGCTGACGGGCGGTGAGTTTGTCCGTTCGAGCTCGACAGAAATTCGACCTCGCCTTGGCAGCTTGATCGAACACCTCCGGCACCGCTACAGCCTCGCCTTCACCCCGCGGGCAGAGGGCGCGGGCACGGGCGAGTTTCGCCCACTGGTGGTCGAATTGACCCCGGCCGCGCGCGCACGACTGGGCGGAGAGGTGCAGGTACGAGCCCGACGAGGCTACCTCGCACGGAATCCGCGGGCTGGTGAAGAGCCCTGAGGGCGCGGCCCTGGCTACTTTCGAATCCAGGCGTCCGCCACGACCGCGTCGACCTCCACCGGAACGCGACGAAGAAACTCCCGCGCCGCCTCGACCATGCGCTGCGCGACCACTCGCTCGACCTCATCCGCGATCGAGGCCTCGACCTCGAAGACCAACTCATCGTGGATGCAGTTGACGAGCTGGGCGTCGGCGCCGGCCAGCGAGTCGTCGAGGAGCCGCAACGCCCGCTTGAAGAGATCGGAGGCAGTCCCCTGAATCGGGGCGTTCTTGCCGACGCGACGCAGCGCGGCCTCCTGCGCCGGGTCCGCGATATCGTGGGAGAAGATCCAGAGACGCCCGGAGGCGGTCCGGGCGCGACCTTCCTCAACGGCGCGGTTCCCCGCCTCTTCCAGCCAGCGCGCGACCGCTGGATAGGCGGCGAAGTACCGCTCGATCAGGGCGTGGGCCTCAACAATCCCGGCGTCGAGACGACTCGCCAGCCCCTCGGCTCCCATCCCGTACATCAGCCCATAGTTGAGCCCCTTGGCATACTCCCGCTGTCGCTGGGTGACTTGATCGACGGTCAGGCCAAACATCTGTGCCGCCGTCTCACGGTGAAGATCCATCCCACGGTCGAAGGCGGCGAGGAGCGCGGCATCCCGTGAGAAGTCCGCCAGAATGCGCATCTCGATCTGGGAGTAGTCGGCGATGACCAGCTTCCGGCCGGCCGGGGCGCGGAAACAGGAGCGGTAGTCGGCCGTGTGCGGAATCTGCTGCAGACTGGGCGAGGCCGAGGTGATGCGCCCCGTCGGCGTCCCGATCTGCCGAAAGTCCGGGTGGAGCCGACCCGTCACCGGGTGGATCATCCCAAGGATGTTCTCGCCGAAGGCCGAGAGGTTCTTGCTGAGATGGCGATATTCGAGCAGGCGGGCGACGACGGGGTGCTCCTCCGCCAGCTGGTGCAGGCGCGACTCCCGCGTGTCTTCGACGTCGAGGCCGATTCGCGCGAGGGCATCCCGGACTTGCGCCGGACTGTCCAGATTGATCGGCTCCGGCTGACCGAAGAGGCTCAGCTGCGGCGTGCCGGCGCTCAACTCCTCCTGCAGCAGTCCCGCCACCCGTTCGAGAGCGACACGCATTCCGGCCAGCAGCCGCTCCCACGCCGGGACATCGAGATAGACTCCCGCCATCTCCATCCGGGCGATCGGCCTGACACACTCAAATTCGAGGTCGGCCACGACGAGGAGGTCGAGTTCATCGAGCCGTTGCTCGATGGCCGTGTGAAGGGGAAGCAGAATGGCGGCGTCGCGAGCGGCGTAGTCCAGCTGATTCTCGGTCAACGGGCCCGACCAGTCGCTCAATTGCGCATCCTTGTTGAGGGTCTGCTCGAGGTAGCGGGCGACGACTGGCTCCAATCCGTGCCGGTCATTCTCCCGACCGGCGCTGGCCAGGACGCTGGCGAGGTAGGTATCGAAGATCGAACCCAGCTGGATGCCGAGGTGGTGCTCGATGAATTTGGCATCGAACCTGGCATTGTGCGCGATCAGAAGCGGCCCCGTCTCGAGAAGATCCCGGAGGGGGCGCAGCTGCTCCCGGGTCAATTGGAAACAGTCGAGGATCCAGGTGGTGGTCGGGGAGGAGAGTTGGAGAAGGCGCAGGCGGCTCCGGTAAGGATCGAGGCCGGTCGTCTCCGTGTCGAGGCCGAGCCGGGGCTCCTGCCGCAGCGATTCGACCATCCGCCCTACCTCGTCGGGATGGGTGACCAATTTGTACCGCTCCGACGTCATCTCTGGCCCTCCCGTTCAGCGTTCTCTCCAGACCTTCTTCCGAACGACTGCGCAGACATTCACCTGGGCAGTCGCTACTCCCACCCTGCCCCCCCGTGCCGAGGCCCGGAAAATCGCACCGGACGACGAAAGAGAAAGACCAGCAGCATCCCGGCGACAAATCCCCCGACGTGGGCGAGATAGGCGACGCCCCCCGTCTCTCTCGCGTTGGCCAGCGACCCAAACCCGCTCAGAAACTGGAGCAGCCCCCAGAAGCCGATGACGAGCAGGGCCGGCAGCTCGACAATCCGACCAAACTGAAAGACCCGCACTCGACGGTGCGGAAAGAGGATCAGGTAAGCGCCAAGGACCCCGGCAATCGCGCCTGAGGCCCCCAGCGAGGGGATCTTCGATTGGGGACCAAAGTAGATGTGGGCGGCGCTGGCGAGCAGTCCACAGAGAAGATAGAAGACCAGAAAACGGCCCGGTCCCATCCGGTCCTCGACATTGTCCCCAAAGATCCACAGATAGAGGAGGTTGCCAGCCAGGTGGATCCCGTCCCCGTGCATAAACATCGCGCTGAAGAGCGTCAGGTAGACGGGAAGAGGCCCAGGCTCCAGGCGCAGCGAGTGGCCGCTGACCGGAAAGTCCCCTACCAGATCGATCCCCCCCGTAATCTCCGCCGGCACCACGCT
>JBEIJP010000521.1:0-2908 GCA_040380245.1 Acidobacteriota bacterium
CGGTCCACAGTGCGTGTTCAGCGACGGTCTTCGTCTGCTGATCGATCCTGACCCGGGTATGGATCTCGGTCCCGGTTTCACAGAGGAAATCGAAGGCGGAATCCGGCACGACGACAAATCGTTTCCTGAACTGGACCTGCCAACTGGTGTCCGTCGCAAAGACCATCTCCGCGATCAGATTGGCCCAGGAGGTTGCCGTCTCACATCTCCGCGATTGGAAGTCGAGATCCTCGAGATAGATCGATCCGGATTCCTCAAGCGCAGTCTTCTCCGTATGGTGAGCGATGCCATCCGCCAGTTCAGAGGGAGCGTCCGGAACCGTGGGGAGACCGGCAAGGATCAAGGTACGCCGCAGCAGCTGCAGACAGAGGGGCGAGGTCACCCAGGCAAACGTCCCTCGAAAGCTGCGAACAGGGAGGCAGACAAGCCGGGCATCGGTCGGGATCAGCGCCCCTGCGCTGGAATTGTTCTCCTTCCCAGCAACACCAAACGCGGCCCGGAGCAGGAAATCCTGTTGCCTCGCCTCTGCCGTGGCAAAATGGTGATCGGCCAGAACCCCCTTGAGACCGGAACCGCGGAGGATCGGCCACCCGGTGACACCATCCCGGTCAATCGGCAGATCGATGTAGCCAACTCCCCGACCAGTTCCGGCGTGAGTTGGGGTGAGGGTGTGCATCCAGTAGAGACGTGTATTGGACATATTGACATTCCTTCCTGAATCGCTCGAGTTACCACGTACCCCAGACGGCCAGACCAAACCCGTCCAGCCTTTCCTGTGGATCGTCACTCACCGACTGCAGCCATTGTTGCGGGAGGGTTGCGGCATCCCCCGGCTTCTGACACCGAAAGAAATAGACACTTCCTGCTGGTACCATCCGACGAATGGGCTTGGGTCCCGGATATTGCCCCTTCGTATGATCAAGGGACCATCCCGAAACTGCCCGCCAGCGACCATTGCAGACCCCAACCAGCTGGAGCCTGACCGTCGATCCCGGCGGGGTCCCTTCCAGTCGATGGTCGAGCCATCCTGGTCTCCACCCATGGGCAAAGATGGCTGGCGTCGCCAGAACCATCCGAATCTGCGTCGCCTGCTCCAGTGCCTGGCCGACCTTCGCCGGGCACTTCCAGAGATTCCCATCCCCCTGCTGTTGCCAGTGGACCAGTCGTCGTTCCCCGCCGAGCGGATGCCAGATCCTGAAGTCCGGTTCGACCCGCAGTTCGGTTTCCGGATCAGGGATCTCCACTCGCGCCGATAATGTCAATTGCGCAAACCGGTCCCTGAAGCTTTTTGACGCATGCCCGGGTGTTTCATCAAAACGAGGCATGAACGTCACGTTCAGACCAGTCGAGGAGAAGATCTCTCCGTCCGCCGCGGCACCACGCTGCGGGTCGAGATAGATGTGATCGCGAACCTCTTGTCCAGGGTTGCCAAGAAAGGTGGGGTTGAGGTGGACCTCCTCCCCAACGAGCCACCTGGCATACTCCGCCATCGGCCACCACGCCGGGAGGGCGGCTGGCTTGAAGTCCCGGATCGACGGCGGGAGCATGACGGGTTGAAGGCCGGAAGAGGGCAGATCGCATCCTCCCCCGATCGCTCCCATCTCCTGCGGAACCGCCCGGTGTAGAATCGGACTGCCGCTCTCCTTCTCGAGCATCTCTGCCACGGCATCGCTCGGCGCTGGCAGGTACATCTCCTCTGGCCGACTCTCGCTGGTCGTCACCGGAAAGACGCCTGCGACCGCAATCTGCTTCAACCGCAGCGGAATGTCTCCGGAAAAATTGAGCCCGGCAATCCCCTTGACCAGCGCAGTCCGAAACGAGCCAGCCACAACCGAAGGGAGCGGCCAGTCCATCCCCCTCATCCGGCGCCCCTGCCCAGCCCCAAACGGCCGCCCATCGCGCGCGATCAGCGGATCCCGGGGGCTCAGTTGAAAAAATGTACTCACGATCTCACCTCCCCACGGCCAGCCTCAGGATCCTCCTCCTGTTGAACGGTCCTCGCCAGATGGCGGGCGATCAATAGCTCCTCGGCGAGAACCATCAACCTCGCCGAGTCGAGTGACTGGAGATCCGCGTCCAGCGCTTGCCGAATCGTACTGGTCCCACGAGACGACTTCCGAGCAATCAGCCGGAAGAGATCCTGCCGGATCGCCAATTCGACGTTGCCATTCCAGGATTGATAGAGATGGGCCAGCGTGCGTAGTTCGTATGGCAGCCTGGCGGGGATGATCTCCTCCCGGATCAGGCTGGCAAATCGCTTCAGTCGCTGATCAGGGTTCTCTCTCCAGCTTCCCCGTACCTTGATCGGCCCACCTCCGCGCTTGTAGAGATGCACTGCCAGCCCATTGCGGTCGGGATTTTTCGCCGCTTTCCCAGCCTGACGGCCATACGCGAGCAGATCTTCCAGATTTTCCATGAAGTGCCCGATCGCAATCCCAACCGATAGCGTCGACTCCGCGCTGCCCCGGAGTGTCTCTCCAAAGCTGTCGTGAAGCTGACGGGCGCAATCGAGGCTCCTATCGACCGGCAGAAAGGCCAGCACATCGTCCCCACCCGCGTAGACAAGGACGCCATGATGGCGTTGAACGATCCCTTTTGCGTCTTTGGCAAATCTGGAGAGGGTTCCTGAGAAGGTACGATGAGCGTCCGGTGACTCCAGGGTAGATAACACAGCGCCGATTTGATCTCCATCGGCAACCAGGATGGCGAGGTAGGGGTCCGGTTGAGGCAGACGGGCGAGCGCCTTCTGCAGGGATTGCAGGCTTTCAATCGTCGACTCGGTCTCTTCGATCAGTTCGTGATGGCGACTGGAGTAGACGGCCGTGCCTTCAAACGGAAATGGTCCGAATTGCGGATACTCTCTGGTGTTGAGCGGACGGATGACCTGGTCACCAAGCTGCTGGCAAGC
>JBEIJP010000522.1:0-2901 GCA_040380245.1 Acidobacteriota bacterium
GGCTCGATGACGAGATCGATGCCATCGAGCGCGGGAGGCAGTTCGGGTCGATAGCGAAAGGTGAGATGGCGAAACTCGATCCTGCCGCGCAGGGGGAGATCGGGCGCCGGCGTACCATCCCCGTGCGAGTCATCTTTGATCGCAGGGTCGATGACCATCACCTCCTGCATCCGCTTGAGACTGGCCGTCCCCCGCTGGACGAGGTTGGTCACATAGCCAAGCGCCACCAGCGGCCAGATCAACTGCTCCAGGTAGAGGTGAAAAGCGGCAAACTCACCGAGCGTCATCCGGCCTTGCGCCGCCTCGTACCCGCCAACCACGAGGATCAGCGCGAAGCCAAGGCCAATACAGAACTGCATGAGGGGGTAGAAGGCGGCGGAGAGCCGGACCAGTCCGAGGTTCCGGTCGATATATTGCCGATTGAGCGATTCGAAGACCGCCTCTTCGGCGCGCTCCCGGCTGTAGGCCCGAACGACACGGACGCCTGTCAGGTTCTCCTGTGCCCGGGCGGTGATCTCGGAGAAGAACTCCTGGATCTTCTCGAAGCGCAGGTGGATCTGCTGGCCAAAATACTTGACGGTCAGGGAGACGAGCGGCATCGTCAACAGCAGCAGCAGGGTCAGCTTGGGACTGATGCCGTACATCACCGGCAAGATGAGAATGACCCGGAAAATCGTCTGCTCGCTGTACATGATCGCGGGCCCGACGATTTGACGCACGGCGCCAAGATCGTTGGTGGCCCGGGCCATGAGATCTCCAATCCGCTGGTCTTGATAGAACGAGAGCGGCATCTGCTGGAGATGCCCGTAGAAGTCCTGCCGAAGATCATATTCGATGTAGCGGGACATGTTGATCAGGGTCCGCCGCTGCAGGTAGAGAAAGATCCCACTGAGAAGACTGGTCCCGATGATGATCCCGACGGTTTGCCAGAGGATCGTGTCGCTCAGCCCTTCCTGCCGAAGCCCGTCGATCGCCTGGCCGACAAACCGGGGGACGAGCGTCCCAAAGCCCACCGAAGCGAACACAAAGAGGGTTCCCGCGATCAACCGGCTGCGGTACCGAAACAGGGACGCGAGCAGCCATTTCGAACCGGTGGCATAACGTCGAGGGGCCTCTCCCGAGTAAGGAGACGAGAAGGATGAGTCGGCAAGAGGAGGAAAAGAAGGCTCGGACATGAAGGATCCATCAATGGGGACGCAGCGATCGTGCGATCAATCCGATCCCCCCTCCCAATAAAGTCAACATGAAGATGGTGAAGAAGAGGCTGGCCGGTCGAAAATAGAGTTGGAGATTGACGATCACGCCGATCAGCATGAGGACGATGGAGAGGAGAGTCAAGCCCCATCCCGGGAGCGACCGACCGTTGAAGAAGAGTAGCCCGAGGCCAATCAGAAGGAGCAGCAGCAGCGGACCGGCCAGCGAGTACCCGAAATAGGACCAGAATCCGGTCTGCACCACCACCTGGTTGGTCAGGAGGTAGGCCCCAGAGGCGGCCATCAAGAGTCCAAGAACGAACTCTCCCAATCCACCGGTGGTCCCGCCAACACTATTCGGCAAGCGTTCGTTGTTCATTGGAACTTCCCACCGGTATGCAAGATCCACTCATGGTCGCCCTCTCGGCTTGGGGAAGAAGCGGCGCAGAGATTGTTGATTGACGCTTCTGTAGAGTTGATTGTCGGAGCCAGGTGCTGAATCGCAACATCAGATTTCGACCATCAGGAGATCGATCAATCAGCCACTAAGTTTTGAATATATCAGAGAACTGCCGTGATGAACACCAGGTCCAGCGTATCTCCATCGGCTTCAGCCATCCCAACTTCCCAAGCAGTCGGCGACAAGAAAAATCTCTATCCAACCTCCCGGATGAGCTCTGGGCGGTTGATTCAGGTACGCCATCCAGAGGACTGGAGGGTGGTCGGTATTTTGATAATGCGTTCCAAATGGAGAGCCCGGATTTCACCTGGAATACGCCGGCGAGGTTCCATCTGTTCAGGAAGAACCCCTTCTTCAACCGGGGATGGAATCTTGAGTTCCAGAAACAGCAGTCGAGTCCTGAGTTGTAGCGACACAGTCTGGAGGACAGGTCAAGGCAGGGTTGGGATGGACGAGACTGCCTGCGCTGCCCCAGAACCTCTTGATGCTTTGAGAGAAGGCAATCGATCGTTCGTCAGAAGCATTGGAGAGAACGAGCGGGATCAAGCGGTGTGCGCAGCAGGTTGGGGAGGGGGGGCATTTGAAGGAGTCTGGCCCTCCTGTCGCCCCGAGCGATGGTCGAGGAGCGGTTTGAGCGCAATGCCCAGAGACCCAAAGAGAGAGAGGGAGTAGAGCAGTTCCGTCGCCGTGAAGGAAAACCCGGCAAGGAGGATGCCAAGGACATTGACCGCGGTAATCGTGCTGGAGTAGCCAATATTGAGCCGCATGTTACGCTCGAATTCACGGGACAGCTCTAAGAGATGGAGCAGTTGATCGAGGCTGCCATCCATCAGAACGATCTGGGCCGTATCGGTCGCCACGGTCGTCGCCCCACGCAGCGAGACTGAGACGTCCGCCTGGCGCATGGCAATCGCGTCGTTGATTCCATCTCCAATGAACCCAACCTTTCTTCCGCCTGCCTGGAGCTGTTCGACCAGCTCGGCCTTCGCTTCCGGCAGGGTGTTGGCGAAATAGCCGGTCATTCCGAGATACTCGGCCAGCTTCCGAGTCGGCGCTTCCTGATCGCCGGAGATGATGTAGAGGTCGACTCCGCGTGATCGCAGCCCGGCGACAATCTCCCGCGCCTCCGGGCGGATAGTTGGTTGCAACTCGAGGCATCCGACCAGTCGGTCCCCCACCGCCACCATCACCAAGTAATGGCCATCCACCTTTGCACTCGCCGTCAGTTCATCGACCTCGGGTGGAACC
>JBEIJP010000523.1:0-2891 GCA_040380245.1 Acidobacteriota bacterium
CGTCCTCGTCTCCTTCGAGGAGGTCACGGCCAAGGTCGAGGCGGCGGTGCAGACCGCCGGCGATGAGCAGGCGGTCACCAGCCAACGTCACGCGGCGATCGCCGAGATCGAACGGGAATCGGTCGCCCGGACCGGCCTCAAATCAGAGGTCGTCGTGCTCTACAATGGCGGAGAGTACTGGCTCTATCGCTTCAAGCGCTACACCGATGTTCGCCTCGTCTTTGCCCCGGAAGAGCAGATTGCCTATTTTGGCGGCGACGACGACAACTTCACTTACCCAAGGTACTGCCTGGATGTCACCTTCTTTCGCCTTTATGAAAACGGAAAGCCCGCCGCCACCCCTGACCATTTCCGCTGGTCGGAGAAGGGACCGGTCGAGGGCGAGTTGGTGGTCGTCCCAGGGTTTCCGGGGTCGACGGCACGCCTCTTGACGGTCGCCCAGCTGCGCTACCAGCGCGACATTGGCAATCCCCTCCAACGGCTGGTCTGGACCGCCCGGCGGGACGCCCTCCTTCGCTATGCCACGCGGGGAGACGAAGCCCGACGACAGTCCTCCGCGGCCCGACTGGCCCTCGATAACTCCCTCAAGCGCCTTGTTGGCCAGCAGGCCGGCCTGGAGAATCCGCGCATCTTTGCCCGCAAAGAGGAGGAAGAGACGCGACTTCGCGCCGCTGTCGCCGGTCGACCCGATTGGCAGCAGCAGTTTGGCGAGGCCTGGACCGCCATCGAGGCCGCCTATCGCGATCTTCCCGCCAAGGCGCCCCGGCTGGCCCTCTCCAATCTGTCGGCGAGTCGCCTCTCCGGGATGGCCTCGACCCTCGTCCGTTATGCCGAGGAGGTGGCCAAGCCCAATGCCGCGCGTGCCGAGGAGTTCCGCGACAACCGGCTCGAGTCGCTGCGCGCGACCCTTCTCTCCCGCGCCCCGCTCTACCTGGAGATGGAGGAGGCCCTCCTCGCCGACTGGCTGCAGACCGCCCAGACCCAACTCGGCCCGGGCGATCCTTTTGTCCAGGCCGCACTCGGCGACGCCAACCCGCAGGAGGTCGCGCAGTCGGCGATCCGCCAGACCCGCCTGCACGACCCAGCCTTCCGGCAGGCCCTGCTTGGTGGGGATCCGTCCGCCATCCTGCGGTCCGAGGATCCGCTGATTCGCCTCGCCCAGCGCGTCGAGCCCATCCAACGTGAGCTGCGCGACTGGCAGTCCCGCTACCTCCAGTCGATCGAGACCACGGCCGGCCAGAAGATCGCGCGCGCCCGCTTTGCCGTCTACGGCCGTTCCGTCTATCCGGACGCCAATTTCCAGCTCCGGATCACCTATGGAACCGTCGCGGGCTATCCGGCCGGCACCACCCAGGTCCCCTGGCGCACCACCTTCTTCGGCCTGCTCGACCGCGCGATGGGATTTGCCGAGAAGCCGCCTTTCCAACTGCCTCCCCGCTATCACGCGCTGCTCGACCCCGCCGTCCGCGCCGGCGCCCGTCCCACGCTCGATCTCGCCACCCCGTTCAATTTTGTCTATACCGCGGATACGATCGGGGGCAACTCCGGCAGCCCCGTCGTCAACCGAGAGGGAGAGCTGGTCGGGATCAACTTTGACAGCAATCTGCAGAAGCTGCCGAACCGGTACCTCTATGTCGAGGCGGCGGAAGGAGCCCGGGCGGTGGGGGTTCACAGCCAGGCCATTGTCGAGTCCCTCTCCTCGATCTACCAGGCCGGCCCCCTCGTTCGCGAGATTTTGCCACGCGCGCGCCGTCGCGCCACCCCGTAAGGAGTCTTCTCTCATGGCGATCTCCGAGACCGCTTATCTTTACGATCTCTACCTCGTGCCCGGCTGGTGTGAATTCTTCGATCGGATGATCGAGGAGGAGGTTCCACTTCCCAAGGAAGGCCGGATTCTCGATCTGGCCTGTGGCTCGGGAGGCCTGGCGATCGATCTGGCCCTGCGCGGGAGCGAGGGAAGGGAAGTCGTCGCCATCGATGTCGACCCCGCGCTCGTCGCCCTGGCCGAGGGCAAGGCGGTCATCCGGCAGGCGTCCCGCCTTCAGTTTCTGGCTGGCTCTCTCGGGACGCTCCCGCTCGACCGGGAGTCTTTCGATGCGATCATCACCGACTTCTCTCTCACTCCCTGGCGAGCGGCGCCCTGCGAGGTCCGGGACCCTCTCCCTCTGGCCAGGAAGGGGGCTACCCTCGTGGTCAAGCTGGCCACCCGGGGAAGCTTCGATGAGTTCTTCTCGCTCTACTGGGAAGCGCTCTACGACCTTGGGCTGGCCGACCTCAGCCCACAGCTCGAAGCGCTGATCGAGTCGCGGCTGACCGTCACCGAGGCCGAAGAGATGGCCCATGAGGCCGGCTGGCGCCACGTCCGCTCTCTTCTTCGCACCGAACGGCTGGAGTATCCGGACGCGGCCTCCTTCTTCTCCTCCCCGCTCATCCGCACGGCTTTTCTCGACTCCTGGCTGGCCATTCTTCCGCTGCCGGATACCCGCCAGGCAGTGATCGACCAGCTGAGCCAGATCCTCGATCGCAATCGCAAGAACGCTCAGCACTGGTGGCCCAGCAGGATCGTCGTCCAGGGTCTTGTGGGAGAGTGCAAGGAGGATGAACGGGATGTAGCCCATAAAGAAGAATGGACGGAAGATCTTGTTCCTGTAGTTCGGAAGGAAAATGCTCCACTAGAAATCGATGATCGATTGCAGGTTTATGTTGTTGAAGAGCGAAATGTCCTCGTTCTTTATCAGAGCACGGAAGAAGTTCTGTCCGTCTTGATTGAACAACCACTGCGTGTTCATGACTCCGATCTCCACTGGCCTCATGAACCGCTCCTCCTTTTCTTGAGTCTCGATGGGTTCACCTTCAGCTGGGGCAGGCTTGCTGATAGGGTAAGATTGGAA
>JBEIJP010000524.1:0-2891 GCA_040380245.1 Acidobacteriota bacterium
AGGCGGAATCGCTCATCACCACGTTCCGGGAAGGCAAAGGCACGGTCGGGAAGCTGCTCAATGAGGACACGCTCTACCGCGAGGCCAATCAGACCGTCGTGCAGTTGCGGAAGATCTCCGATCAGCTCCAGGAGCAGATGAGCACGGGGAAGGGAACCATCGGAAAGCTCTTCAAGGATGAGGAGCTTTATCACCGAGCCAACTCCCTGGTCAAGCGGTTGGACGAGACGGCGGTCCGCCTCGATTCGACCCTCGCCAAGGTCGAGCGCGGCGAGGGGAATCTCGGCAAACTGCTCACCGACGAGAAGCTCTACGCCGATACCCGGGAAACCGTCGAGCGATTGAAGAGTATCGCGGGCGGCCTCGACCGCGGCGAAGGAACGGCCGGGCTCCTGCTCAAGGACGACAAGCTCTACCAGAACCTCAACACGATGTCGGCCGAAGTGACGAAGCTGCTCTACGATTTCCGGCAGAACCCACGGAAATACCTCTCGGTCAAGGTGGCGATCTTCTGAGAGGCGCTGGCGCTCGGTTCCGGTGATCAGCGCCATCCATCGACGATCATCAGATCTCCCAATCGATGGTGGAGAAAGCTGAAGGCGATGCGGGTTCCATCGGGAGAGATGGAGAGGCCGGGCTCCCATTTGAAGAACGTTCGGAGGATCGGGCAGATCTTCTCGGTCTGCTGAGTGCGGTAATTGAGGCGACTCAAGACCTGGCGCTCATCCTGTCCAGGGGAGACGAAATAGAGCCAGTCTTTGTGCAATGTCCACTGTCGTCCGATGTGGCGATCGGTCGTCAATTTGACCGGCGCCCCTCCCTCGGGGTTCAGCGAGAGTCGGTAGAGTTCCCCCTCCCAATTGTAGAAGAGAAACTGACCATCGGGAGAGAGCATCGGCTCATACCCCTGGCTGTTGGGGTCCTGCGTCACTTGGAGAGCCCCCCCCCCTTTGGAGGGAACTTTCCAGATCTGCCGTCTTCCTTTTCGCTCCGAGGTGAAGAAGATCCAGTCTCCATCGGGAGACCAGACCGGCATAATGTCGGCCGCTGGATGGTCCGTCAGGCGTCGGACTTCGCGTGTCCGGAGGTGGATAGTAAAGATATCCGCCTGCTGATTGGCGCGGCGATCGAAGACAATCGACTGACCGTCAGGAGACCACCGGGGGCTGCCGACCCCCTCTTCATCGAATTGGGTAACCTGTTGTGGTTGGCTGCAGTCGGCATTGGCAATCCAGATCTCATCGGACCCCGTCTGGGCCGAGGTGAAGACGAGTTGGGTTCCATCGGGAGAGAATCGGGGGCTGAACTCGGTGCGGGAAGAGTCGACCGTGCAGAGCGGCTGAGCAAGCCCCTTGTTCCGTGACGCCTGCTCCAGGGAGTGGATCTCGATGACGGTGTCGTTGATCTGTTGGGTATAGGCGAGAAGCTTCCCATCCCGGGAGAGGGCGATATGCTCGACGGTATCGCCCACCTGGCTCACCTGGCTGGGTGTTCCTCCGCTGGCGGAGATCCGCCAGATTTGTTTGCGCCCCGTGCTGTTGGAGACAAAGATGATCTCTTCACCATCGGGGGTCCACTGCAGACTTGGAATGCGCTTCTGATCGAACGTCAATTGTCGCAATCGCCTGGTAGCGATCTCGACGATGAAGAGATCGCTCGAGTGATCACTGACCCACCGGGCAAACGCGACGCGGGTTCCGTCGGGGGAGAATCGTGGAAAGCTGTCGAAGAAGTTCTCTTTCGATTCCGATGAAGTGATGACGTTGCGATAATTTCCTTCGGGCGAGAGGAGCACGATCCGGGTCGGGGGCTCATTCTGCTCAAAATCGGAGACGGCGAGGTAGCGACCGTCCCGGGACCAATCCAACCCCCCCCAGACACGACCGATCTCGCGCTCGGTTCCGCCGAGAGCTGGTATCGTCATCAGTCGATAGCGTCGATTCTCCTCGCCGGGTGAGGCGCTCCGCAGGAAGGCGAGCTGCAGTCCATCCGGCGACCAGGCGACCTGGTGGTCGGTAGCGGGGTGAGACGTCAGCCGCAGGGGGCCTCCTTCGCCAATCAGACGGACGAAGAGATCCTCGTTCTGGTACTCCGCGCCATCCGACGTGAAGGCGACGAACTTGCCATCGGGGGAGAAGGACGGATGGCTCTCGATGCCGGGCAGGCTGGCGAGGGGTCTGATTCGAAAAGCGGGACTCTCGTCCGCCTCTTTACCATCCTTCCAACGCTCGAAGATCACCATTCCGATCCCACCCAGTCCAAGCAGGGCAACCCCCATCGTGATCCAGAAGAGTCGAGGCGATTGGCGCCAGCTGCTCAGGTAGCGGGCAAAGCGTCTTCCCCGGTCGGTTGTCGAGAGGGGGTGGGAGCCGCTTGGGGAGTCGAGGCTGGCTTCCAGGGGGGATCCCTTGCCGGAGTTTGTCGAGCTGTCCGCCAATTGGGGGGGCAGCGACTCTGGCGCCAGCGGATTCCCATGTTCATCGACCAACGACACGGGGGCGATGAAACGGTACCCCGTTCCTGAGATGGTGACAATGAACTCTGGTTGGCGAGAGTCCTCCCGGAGGAGGCGGCGAAGGTTGTAGATCTGCTGGGTGAGGTTGGTCTCGTCGACGGCCTGATCCATCCAGACGCGAGACATCAGCTCTTCCTTGGTGACGACCTGCCCCGCGTTCTGCAGCAGCACCACCAGCATCTCGAATTTGCGCCTGGTCAGCGGTAGAGGGGTGCCCTCCCGAAAAAGCTTTCCGGTCTCCAACTCAAGTTCAAAAGGACCAAACCGATACCTGGTCATCTGTGGTTCCTGCGTCATCTCATCTTGCTGAAGATCACCCGTCTCAGGAGAAGGGAAGGCGTCTCTTGCCGTTCCCTCCTCATTGTCACTGGGGGAC
>JBEIJP010000525.1:0-2887 GCA_040380245.1 Acidobacteriota bacterium
GGCGGCAGCACGATCGTGTAGCTCTGCCCCGTAAACGGCAGGTTGGCGATCGGGCCATCGGCGGTGATCCCAGTGGCGTTGACCATCCGCAACCCGAGCGTCCCCGTCCCCGTTCCCGTGGCGACGCGCACCGTCCAGCTGGCCTGTCCCCCCGTGATCGCAACGATCGAGGCCCCGGTTGGCCCCGCCGCCATCAGCTCGAAGTTCCCCGCGCTCAGCCCGTCGACCGGCCGTGAAAAGGTGACGCCAAAAACCACTTCGGCGCTGCTGGTCGGGTTGGCATCGAGCCGGTCGATCCCCTGGACAAAGACTGGGGTCACCGTCGGACCAGCTACCGGCAAGCCCACCAACTGCGCTCCATCCTGATCGATCAAGCCAACGGAGTTGACCAGATCGAGCCGCAGCGTGCCAACTCCACTGCCAGCGCTGACCGTTACCGTGCGGGTCGTACCTGTTCCGGTGACGCTGCCGACCGACGATCCGACCAACCCACTCACTACCAGCGAAAAATTGGTCGGCGATCCGCCGGTCACTCCCTCTCGGAAGGTCACCAGAAATCGGAGGGTTCCCGGCGTCGTGGGATCTGGGCCGAGGTCGACGATGGAGAGGACGCTCGGCGGCGTGTTGTTGCGCAGCGGGAAGACCACGGTCCCCGTCGCCCCTCGCGTGGAGGCAACTACCTGATAGGCTCCTTCGACCGCCCCCGCCGTCAGCGGACCGGCCGCGGCAGCGCCTCCTCCCCCGATCTGCCCCGCTGTGGAGACGGGTCCAGTGAGCGTCGCCACCCCTCCTGCTCCGGGATCTGGCGCGACAAAGAGCACCTGCCCCCCATCGACCGGCTCTCCGGCACTCAACGGCGAGACCGATACCGTCAGCGGTAGCGGAAAGGCGCTCCCCAGAGCCGCCACCTGGCCCGCTCCCCCGGCGACCGCCAGAGTGAACCCCGCCGACTCATAGGCTCCCGCGTCGGGCGCGCCAACCCGCGCCCGCCCTCGCTGATCCTGGGGGGCAACCGTGCCTCCCACATCGAGCGCCGGACTTCCTGGCAAAAGCGCCCTCGTCGGCGTCGCGCCGCCATACATCCCGAGGACGGCCAGCCGAGGATCGGTCGTCGTCTGGTCCCCAGTGGCGGTCAACCGGCCTCCCCCTCCATCATCGGCGAGGTTATACCCGGCCGAGACGATCGTATTGGTCCCTGTCACCGCCAGACTCCCCCCGGCATTGCCTGCCAGAATCGTGCTGGCGAGCGAGACCACCATGGCCCCATTGCCCCCCAGCACCACTCCCTGCCCTCCATTCCCGGCGATCGTCGCACTGCGGATCGAGGCGCCGCTCCCCGCTACCGCCAATCCCACCCGGACTCCATGGCGACTGTTCCCGCTGACCGTCGAGTTCTCGATCGTCAGTGTTGTTGGAATAATTAGGGTATCGAAAGCGACCGCCGCGCCGCTCGGGCTGGTGTTGGTGTTGGCGCTGAAGGTGCAGCCGACGAGGGTGGCATTGGCCAGCCCGACGTAGACCGCCGCTCCATCCGCCGCCGTATTGCCCGTCAAGTGGCAGTCCCGCAGGGTCAGATTGCTCAGCAGGTTGTAGACCGCTCCCCCCGAGCTGCTGCTCCCGTTGGCGATCGTCATCCCCCGAATCTCCAGGTCGAGCACGGCGAGGAGGTCCGGTGCGCTCCGAAAGATCCGGTAGGAGCCGCCGGATTGTCGGCGAACGGTCAAGCGGTCCGCACCCGGCCCGGCCAGCACGAGGCGCGTCAATCCGTTGATGTTGTTGATGGTCGGCAGGACCGAGGTCAGCTCGATCGTTCCAGTCGCGACAATCTCGATCGTCTGAGACGGAACGCCCAGCGCGATCGCCTCCTGCAGCGCCGCGCGCAAGGTACAGCCCCCGCCAGCTCCCTGACAAAGACCGTCTCCAGGGGTCAGATCCGGCTCGTCGGTCAACCGGTCCACTTGATGGACCGCCCAGTAACCAGTGGCCTTCCCGGTCCCGCTCCCCCAAGTCCCAGCCAAGCCCCCCACCAAGCCCCCGACCATCAGCCCCCGGAAAACCCACCTCTGCCAGCCCTTCACTCCCGCAGTTACCTGCCACCCCATCTGGCCTCCTCTCCCCCACCTCTCGACTGTGCCGTCGATGCAGATGGGAACCGAAGACGATGGCGGCCCCCAAGACACGGGCCCCCTTCCCTCGCTCTTCGTTTTGGGTCTCTTCTTCCCGCGAGCAGGCCTGCTCTCAGAACCCTCGGGCTCTCCGCCTTCATCAGGCAGAGCTCCGCCAGACCAGGTCCTCTCTCAAGTCCTGTTCACGGACGCGATGTGGGGTGGCAGTGCGTACCGTCAGGGGTGGCAGCAGACAGGCGTCAGACCCGATGTCGACCAGACGGACCTTCGTCCTTCCTGGAATCGTCGGATCCCCTGCATGTCTTTTCTCTGAATCAATCTTTCTGAATCAATCTTTTTTTCGAAAATTGTTCGAAAACAATCTGCCGAGGCGTCAGGGGGAGACACGCAGGACTCCCGGCGTCGGTGGCTGTTCGATTGTTTACCGGCGGATAATAGGCGGAGCAGAATCGTAAGTCAATCTGCCTGCCTTTTCACTGGTCAGAAATGCAAAACAAATTTACAATACCCAGTTTGGAACAGGATGGTTCGAGGCACGGATTCCAAGGACCTGCTCATCTGAAAGCCGGCCTTCAAGGATCGAGGCTCTGCCTTCAAGGATCCAACCTCTGGTGGAGGCCCTGTCCCTCCGTGGTGGTCGATTCCGAGGGGGTGTGGATGTTCACCAGCCGTTCGATACCCTTTCAGAGAGACATGGATGGATTCGAAACGCACCGTGACGGTCCCCCAGCGACAGTGAGGAGGGAACTCCAAGAGACGCC
>JBEIJP010000526.1:0-2885 GCA_040380245.1 Acidobacteriota bacterium
GAGAACCAGGTGTCGAGCACATCCGACTCTTCGGTGAGGACCGCGTCGGCGTCCAGCCCCCGTGCGCGCAGCCGCTGCCGAGCCTCCGCCTCATCCCGTGCGACGACGACCTCCCCTGATGGGGTATACCAGGCCGGAATCCGATGGCCCCACCAGAGCTGCCGCGAGACGCACCAGTCCTGGATATTCTCCAGCCAATTGAAATAGATCTTGGCGGTATGATCGGGGACGAAACGGGTGCGCCCTTCCCGAACCGCAGCGATCGCCGGCTCGGCGAGATCCTTCATCCGAAGGAACCACTGCGTCGAGATGAGCGGCTCGACCACCGTACCGCTGCGCTGGCAATGGCCAACATTGTGGGTATAGGGCTCGACCTGGAGCAGCAGACCGAGCGCGTCGAGATCCGCCAGCACCGCCTTCCGGGCCTCGTATCGATCCAGCCCGCGATACTTCTCCGGGGCCGCCTCGGTCATCCGCGCATCCTTGCCGATCACCTGGATGAACCCGAGCCCATGCCGTCTGCCCATCGCGAAATCGTTCGGGTCGTGCGCCGGCGTCACCTTGACGAAGCCCGTCCCAAACCCGCGCTCGACCAGCTCATCCTCGATCAATCGCAGCTCGCGTCCGACAAGTGGCAGGGAGACCGATTGACCCGCGATCCGAGCGTAGCGCCCCCCGGCCGCCGCGTCGAGCGGATGGAGCGCGACCGCGGTATCGCCCAGCATCGTCTCTGGCCGGGTCGTGGCGACCACCAGGAACAGCCCTTGCGGCGTCTCGATCAACCCCTCCCTGGCCGTGGTCGAAACGCCCGCCTCCGACACATTGGCCGCAAGATAAGCCTCCTGCAGCCCCTCGACGCGGGTTGTGACGGAGTGGCCCACCGGGTAGGCGAGATGGTAGAGCTGGCCCTTGACCGGCTTCATCTCGACCTCGAGGTCTGAAATGGCGGTCTGCAACCCGGGAGACCAGTTGACCATGTACTCGCCGCGGTAGATCAGGCCATCGTCGTGCAGCCGGACAAAGACCTCCTTGACCGCCTCGGAGAGCCCTTCGTCCATCGTGAACCGCTCCCGGGACCAGTCGACGGACTCTCCCAGCACCCGCATCTGGCGCTGAATCGTTCCCCCGGAGTGGGCTTTCCACTCCCAGACGCGCTCGACAAACTTCTCCCGCCCCAAATCCTGGCGCCGAACGCCTTCCGCCGCCAGTTGACGCTCGACCACCATCTGGGTGGCAATTCCCGCGTGATCCGTTCCCGGCAGCCAGAGCACCCGGTCTCCCCGCATCCGTCGCCAACGCGCCAACACATCCTGCAAGGTATGGTTGAGCGCGTGCCCCATGTGCAGGTAACCCGTCACGTTCGGGGGAGGAATGACCATCGAGAAGACTGGGGCGTCCTGACTCCCCTGCTGATCTGGTGAAAAGTATCCCCTCGACTCCCAGACCGGGTACCAGCGGGACTCCACCTCCCTGGGTTGATACGCCTTGGGAATCTCTTGCTCCATCTCGCTCTTGCTGTTTTCGCTCATGTCTCTTCCAAACCCTGGGCCGTTGGCCCCCATTCGTCACGGGAGAGCACCATCTCTCCCCCTCTCTCACAACTCATCCAGCTCGAGCAGCGAGTCGCCATCGGAAGGAAAGGGCAGCCGCTCCTGTGGAGGGGATGGCGCGGGCGGCTCTGACGAAGCCGCCGGCACGGCGACAAACAGATCGGAGATACGAGACGCGACTGCCTCGCTGATGCGCCCCATCAGGGCCTCGGTCACTTGCGCGACGACCCGTGACACAATCTCGTCGATCACCTCAGGCGCCAGTTTCAGATCCGCCTCCAGGCGAGGAGGCGGAAGCGAAACAACTTCTTCCTCCTTGACCGGTTGAGCCGGCGGAGGCGCGTCTTCGCGCGGCCTCTCCTCTCCAATCGGGCTCTCTTCCCACACGCCGTCGATAACCTCCAGCTCCGCCGGGCCATCCGGGCCCTCCCCATCGGAGACCAACTCCAGCTCCGAGTCGAGCTCTGCCCATTCATCCGCGTCGGCTACTTCGGCTGCTTCAGCGACCTCGGCGACTTCGGCCACTTCGGCCACTTCGGCGTTCTCCTGCTGCTCCAGGGGCAGGCCTTCCAACTCCTCTTCCAACACAGCCGGAGCGGGAATCACTCCCCGGTCTTCGACTGGACGACCCATCAGCTGCTTGACTGTGGCCACCAGCGAACGGATCGACTGGAATGGCTTGGTCAAGTGGAGATCCGCCCCCACCTGGCGCGCCCGCTCCTCGTTGAAGGTCTCGAATCCCGGCACCAGCAGCACCACGGGAATGTCACTGAGGGCCTCCTGGTGCTTGATATAGTCGCAGACCTCATACCCGCTCTTTCCTGGCGTCGAGACGTCAGCCAGAACCAGCGCCGGCCGGAGATACTGCAGACGAGCAATGGCCTCATTGCCATTGCCGATCGTCACGACATCGACCCCTTCGTCAGAGAAGGCGAGCGTGATGATCTTCTGTACGGTTACACTCTCATCGACCAGCAGAATTTTATTTCCCACGAGGGCCTCCCTGACACACGGCGACAACCGTTTTCCCTGGAAAACAATAGCGGACAGTTTGCGGGAGAGGAAAGAGGAATGGCAAGCCGGTGCAGACGGGATCAGAGAGATTTTTCTGGGGAGCGTCTCCAAGGGGGCGACTCGGCCCCCTTGGAGACACCACCTTCCTAGCGGAAGATGCCGCGAAGCCCGCCACGTTTCTTTTTGGTCTCCTTCGGCTTCTCTTTCTCTTTCTCTTTCTCCGGTTTTGACTCGCGGGTCGCTCCTGCCGTCGGAGCGGCGGGCGCAGTCCCCGCTTCAGTCGTGGACGCGGCAGCAGGGGCCGTCCCACTGGGAGTCCGC
>JBEIJP010000527.1:0-2879 GCA_040380245.1 Acidobacteriota bacterium
CAAAGAAGAGCGGCGCCTCGCGGGTCACCCCCCCCACGTCTGTCACCTCCACTCTCGTTCCCTGGAGCGACGTCGGTAACGGCAGCGTGGAGGCCAACTCGGACATTGGCGCCAGGTCTTTCCCGAAGATGGAGACGATCGAGCCCGGGGCGAATGTCCCACCGACGTAACTTGCCGCCGAGACGGGAGCCAACCGATTCTCCTGCCCAGCGGAGATGATCGCCAGAAACGCGTCGCTCAGGCCCCCGCCATAAGTTCCTTGTAGCGGCCGCCTCGTCACGAGATCATTCTGCAGAACTTGTCCAGCCAGGTAGACGGTTCCAGCAGGGGTGACCGCCACGCCCATTGCTCGCTCATCGACCCAGTTGACGCCGGTAAACCGGCTTCCAAAGAACGTCGAGAAGAGCAGGGAACTCCCTGCCGAATCGATCACCGAGACAAAGCTGTCCGAGTCCCCGTGGAGTTCCCCTTGCAAGGGCGCGACCATCGGAAAATCTCTCGATCCCGTTTTGCCTGCCAGATAGAGATTTCCTACCCGGTCGATCGCCAGCGCGCTGCTCGGAACCGTGCTGCGCAGGGTCCCAATGTTTTCGGGACCTGTTCCTCCCAGAAATGTGGAGAAGATCAGGTGGTTGCCTGCGGCACTGAGCTTGGCGACAAACGCGGCGGTATTGCCTCTGTACGTTGCCTGCAGAGCGGCTACCGTAGGAAAATCGGCGAAGAACGTCGATCCCGAGACGCAGGCCTGTCCAAACGCGTCGACCACCAATCCTCGAAGGGTATCCGAGCGCGAACTGCCCAGGAAGGTCGAGTAGAGGATCGTCTCTCCGTGCGGGTCCAGTTTGCAGACAAACCCATCCTCGACACCACCAAAGCGGGGCTGCACCGGGCGAACCGTGGGAAACCCGGAAGACCCGGTCATTCCGGCGAGATAGATGTTTCCCTCAGGATCGACCGCGACGCTGTAGCCAATCTCTTCACCGGTCCCGGACGGGTCGAGATCCGCTCCACCCAGGTAGGTCGAGAGCGCAATCTCTCCCTGCGGGTCGATTCGGGTGAGAAAGACATCCGATGCGCCGAGCAACTGTGGCTGAAGCGCCTGAAGGATCGGGAAGTTGCTCGACCGTGTCTGCCCCGTCAACACAACCGACCCCGCTTCCTCGATGGCTAAACTATAGGCAATATCCTGCAGCGACCCTCCCAGGTAGGTGGAGTACGCCAGCGCCCGACCATCCGGCGTCAGAACTGAGAGAAAACCATCTGTGTTGCCGCGGAAAAAGCGCTGCGCCGCATCCTCTGTGACTGGAAAATTGAGAGAGTTGGTCTCCCCACAGACGACGATTCGTTGCATTGCGTCAATCTGAAGATCCCAGATCCGGTCTCCCGGGTTGCGCCCTCCAAGAAAGGTCGAGAAGAGAATGGCCGTCCCGCTCGGATTGAGCTTGATGACAAACGCGTCCCCAGCCCCCCCTATCGTCGAGGTGAATCCGTTCCGAGTCGGAAAGTTGAGCGACTCTGTCTCTCCTGCAAGGTAGATGTTCCCCGACTGGTCAACCCGCACCACATTCGCCACATCCATTCCAATCCCCCCGAAGTAGGAGGAGAACTCCAGGACTGGATCGATGACCAATGGTCGGGTGGCATCATAATCCCCTAGAGAAAAGCGGATCTCACCGTTCTCCAGAAGATGGTAGGTCCCCTCGATTTGACGCGACCCGTCCGCCATTGAGGGGCGGGGCAGCCGTGAAGTGGAAGTCGGACCGTTCCCATTGGCTTTTCGTTCTGAGATGGGCTGGTAGATCACCGGCGCACGCAGGATCCACGCCTCCTCTCCCTGCCCCGTGTGCAAGTTTCCAGATCGGTCGACCCACCGCGTCCCATCCGCCCGAGTCTCCTCCAACACCATTGCAATCTGCGTCGGATCGGCGCCCGGGGCCACCAGGAAGTCGTACTCGATCCAACCTCCCTGTCCATACCAGAGAAGATCGATTCCCGGGTAGAGGTCCCGGTAGAGAAGGCGGCCGTATGAGGGCACCGAGCTGACCCAATAGGCTGGATCCTCGTCGAGATAATAGTTGGCATACGATCCCAGTGGATCGAGCGTTTCCAGACGCGGGGCCCTGTTCGCTCCGGCAAATTGGAGCCGAAGGGAGGGACCTTGCTCTCCAGCCAGATAGAGCGTAATCCCCTGTGGTCGGAAGGCCAACGTATAGGATTGTCCGCGGGCGAGGTAAGAGATTCCCTCTTCCGCTTGTCCCAGATTCGGCTCGAAGCTGATCGTCGATGCGAGGAGCCCCTTTCCCCCTCTCGTCGCGTTACTCAGTCGTGGCGACGGGGAGCCGTCCCTCGTCAGAATTCCCACGACCAGCAGCAGCGCCACGCCGCTTGCTCGCCACGCCCAGTTCCGGATGAGCCAGCTTCGATTCAGGTACTCCGGTCCAGCGGCCCTCTCTTCCTCCGTCTCTTGTGTCGGATACTTTGTCAAGGCAGGTTCTCCGCAGGAAGATGAGGGTGGGGATCTCCCGTCGATGGAGACCTTGCCCACACCTCTCCCCCGCAACTCTTCATTGGTCGTCGCTTTCCGACTCTCCTCCCCATCTGCCCCAGGATTTGGCCACTGGTCAGCTATGGGGTTGGGAGCGGGACGATATGAAAGTCATCGACCAGAAAGATCTCTTCGTGGAAGGCACGAAATCCAAAAGTTCCGAAGAGGTGATCCTCCCGGGAGGGGGAGGTGTCGGTCCAGATTCCAAGGTCGTTGGTCTCTCCGGTTTCATTAGAGGTGATGGTGTGTTGGATGGTAAAGTCTCGAATGGTTACCCCAATGGTATAGGACCCGTTTGGAGCGAGATCGACGAGGAGGGGGGCTGGCGTTCCCA
>JBEIJP010000528.1:0-2874 GCA_040380245.1 Acidobacteriota bacterium
CAGCCATGAAGAAGAGGGTCTTCATCTCCTACAGCACGAAGGACAGAGAGACCGCCGCGAAGGTCAAAAAAGTGCTGGAGGATCACGGTATTCAAGTCACGATCGACAGCGAGTCGCTGGTCCCGGGCAAGGACATCCGCGCCTTCATCGAACAGGCGATCCTTGAGACGGATGTCACGCTCTCGATCGTCTCCAAGAACAGCCTCCTCTCGGACTGGGTCGCCCTCGAGACGGTCGACTCCCTGATGGCGAAGAGATTTCTTGCCCAGAAACAGTTCCTTCCCTGTTTTATCGACGAAGAGTTCCTGCGGGAAGGTTTTTCGATTGATGCGATCACACTCCTTGATCAGCAGATCAAGGAGCTCGACCGGAAAATCAAAAAAGCCAAGGACAAACAGACGAATCCGGTTGATCTGCAGGACATCAGGACCCGTAAGTACGAGCTCCAGACCAATCTTTCCAAGATCCTCCAGCACTTGCGAGGTTCATTGACCCTCGATATTCGTGAGCCACTCTTCGACGAGAACATCCGGAAGATCATCCGCGCGATCGACCCGGAGGCAGGGCAATACCCGGACCACCGCTATCTCCACTGGCTGCGCGAGGAGCGGATCAAGAACGAGCTGAAGTACACCGAACTCTCCGGGCGGACGCAGCGGAGGGCCGAACTGCGGAACCTCTTCCGCCGCGTGCCGGGCGAGAAGACGGGGATTGGCGAGAGGTTCGCCCCCGAGGCGCGCTCGGAACGGCTCGAGCCATTCGAGGATGCCGTCGCCGAGATCCGGACGCTGCGCCGCGCGGTGCTGCTGGGAGATCCCGGCAGCGGCAAGTCGACGACGCTCTGGAAGCTGGCCGAACAGCTCTGCGATGCCGCGCTCGGCGATCCGCAAGCCCCGCTGCCCGTCCTGGTGCGCCTCGGGTTCTGGACTGAGGCCACGGAGACGCTGACCGACTTCATCACCCGGCAGAGCGGGCCCCTCCCCGCGCCAATCGAGCAGTTGCTGAGCGAGAAGCGCGTGGCAATCCTCCTCGATGGGATGAACGAGCTTCCGACCGGTCAGTGGAAGGCCAAGTACGCCGAGATCCGCGACTTCCTCGCGTCGAACCTGGATCTGATTGCGGTCGTCTCTTGCCGGGAGCTCGATTACACCGTCGATCTGGGACTGAGCCGGATTGTTATCCTGCCGCTCGACCCACTCCGCATCCGCCATTTCGTCGAGGACTACCTCGACGCGGAGCGCGGCGAGACCCTCTTCTGGAAGCTCGTTGGAGGGGATGGGCAGAAGATCCACCAGCGCTTTCACAGTGAATTTGGATCGAGCCTCGCGGAGGCGGAGCAGACCTTCTGGCAGTCCCGGCAGCTGCCAAAGGACACCTGGTTCTGGCAGTGGGATGATTGGGTTGCACTGCGCGACAGTCCGGGCAGCCTGCTGGTGCTCTCACGAAATCCGTTCATGCTCAACATGATCTGTGAGATCTACGACGTGCCGCCCCACAGCCTGCCGGAGAACAAGGGGAAACTCTTCCACGAATTCGTCGAGGTCCTGATCAAAAGGGAGATCGACAGCCAGAGGGCCTTGTCGGAGGAGATGGAGCAGCTCCACGAGGCGCTCGCGAAACTGGCCTACGAGATGCAGATCAACCCGTCACTACCGCCCACGATCGAGGCCTCCGCGGAATCGGAAGAGGAGGATGAGGAAGATGCCGACGAGGATGATGACAGTTCCGACTCGACTGAGGAATCCTCGACCGAGGGCGACCGGGCGCTGACCTCGCTGCGAGCAGCACGCGTCCGGGAGATGATCGGCCAGCGATTGCTTGAACTGGCCAAGAGCGCCAACCTGCTCTCCGGCGAGGAAGAGGTTCGCTTCGCGCATCAGTTGCTGCAGGAGTATTTCACCGCGATCTATATGGAGGAGGAGATCAGCAGTGGCCGATTAGAGGCGACGCAGATCTGGCCGGCCGAGAGCTGGTGGGAGCGAACCAACTGGGAGGTGGCGACCAGGCTGCTGGCCGGGCTCCACACCGATGACTGCTCGAAGGTCGTCAACTGGGTTGCCGCGGCCAATCCGGAGGTGGCCGCGGAGTGCGTAGTCCTCAGCGGGGCCTTGCTGTCGAACGCAACCAGGAAGCAGCTGCGCAAGGAGTGGCGGTCGAGGCTGACCGATCAGGAGAGAGAGCCGGATCCACGGGCGCGCGCGGCGGTCGGTCGCGCCCTCGGCCTGACCGGCTGGGACAACCGTCCCGGCGTGGGGACGGTGCCGCTCGAGATCGATGGTCAGACGATCCACCTCCCTGACTTCGAGTCGGCGTGGGTCGAGATTCCTGTCGGGGAGTTCATCTGCGGGGATCCAGACGAGTCCGACAATCCTCTACGCAAAGAGACGCTGCCCGCGTTCAGGATCAGTCGCTACCCGGTGACCTTCGCGCAGTTCCAGACGTTTGTCGACGATCCGGAAGGGTATCGGAATCAGGAGCGCTGGTTCGAAGGTCTGGAGGCCGACGAGGATGACTGGGAGCTGGAGGATCAGTACTTTCGGATCGAGGGACGGGCCTACGCCAATGCGCCGCGGGATTCGGTCAACTGGTACCACGCGATCGCCTTCTGTCGCTGGCTCTCGTGGCGGATGGGTGGCTCTTATGACCTGCAGCGTGTCGATCAGTGGTTGGTGAGACTGCCGACGGAGCTGCAGTGGGAGCGGGCAGCGAGGGGAACGGAAGGGCACGTCTACGCCTATGGCGACGATTTTGACGCCGCGCGTGCGAACACGCGCGAGACTGGCATTGGGCAGACCAGCGCGGTCGGGATCTTTCCGCACGGGGCGACTCCGGAAGGAGCCATGGATATGACCGGCAATGTCTGGGAGTGGTGTC
>JBEIJP010000529.1:0-2871 GCA_040380245.1 Acidobacteriota bacterium
ACGGTCAGGCGGCAATCTCGCGGCTGCGTGTCTTCTTTCCAGCGAGGGCCTGGTCGATCATCTCTTCGACTTGAGCGATCGTCTGGCGGGTCACAAAGGCGATCTCCTTGATGATCAGGTCTCGCGCCCGTCCCATGGTCTGCTGCTCTTCGGGAGAGAGCGACTTGGAGCGGCTGAGCTTGGACATCGTTTTAAGGGAGTCAGCCAGATCGTAGATCTCCCCCGTCGCCATCCGCTCGGCGTTGCGGGCATTGCGCTTCCGGTGATCGGAAGCCACTTCGATATCCTGACCGAGAAAGCGGATCAGCTCGGGGATGTCAGATTTGTCGATCAGTTTTCTCACCCCGACATCGACCGCCTTGGCTACGGGAACCAGAATGGTCGTGCTGTCCTGCGAGTCGAGCGGTTTGAGGGAATAACACTTGACCACCATCCCCCCTGCCGCCTGCTCTACGATGCCAGCGACCCGGCAGATGCCAAGTCGAGGATAGATCACCTTGTTTCCTTCCCGATATGTCAATGATATTCTCCTGACTCTCGTTCGGACCTTGCTCTCTACAACCAACCCCTCTCACGATGGACCGTCCCGAGGTTGAAAGGGACCATCCGCGACACGGGGAGAGGGGTCTGATCGCCAGAGCAAGTCGATCAACCAATTCCAACGGTCTCTGAGCCATTCTCACGCCTGATCGGATGCGCGGGCCTGGACACCGGTCAGACGGAACCTGACTCGAAGGAGCGAAATCGAGCTATTGGGCCCCTGGGGGCCGCCGGACCTCGCTTCCACCCAACCCTTGATTCGGGCCCATTCATCTGGTTCCAGTCATCTCGACCACTGGAAGAACCCAGACCTCGAATTTCCAATCTCGGCCTTCCGGCCTCTTCGTCTTTCCAGATCAAGGTCACGATCAAGATCTGACGCGTCGGGCATCCCGCCCGACTCGAGCCGTCCAGGGGGGCTCATGACCAGATCCAGCTGGACCTGGTTCCCTGAGACGGCGTTGAGCATGCCCAGACACTCGAACTGACAAAAAAGTGAGGTCATAGTAACACACTTCACGACAATTTGAGTGGGGCAGCCAGAAAAATGGGTCAAATATCGCCATTCCGACCCGAAATCACGACAGATGGAGGAGAGGTTGGGGGGAAGCGGGTTCAGCGGGGGCGCCGTTGGCCGAGCGTATCGGTTCCAAAGGTGCCGATGCCCTTGAAGGTGAAGGCGAAAAAGATCCGGTTCTCGTTGCGAAGTCCGGCGTTGAAGGTCACGTTCTGAATATTGAGGCTGCAGCAGTCCCAGGCCCAGCCGAGCGAGGTGGTGAAGTTGATCAGCTTGGTATCGCGGGGGAGAGTGTCGAAGCGACGATTCCGCAGATCGTAGCTGAGGTTGACGCCAGCATAGGGCCCCCGAGCGGGATTGCCGAGAAGGGTCGAGAAGTCGACTTGGTTTCCGGGCAGTGAGCTGGGGTCGAAGCGTTCCTGGTCGACTCGGACACGTCGGGTCAAGTACCAATTCTGGCTGAAGGAGAGGAGGCCACGCCGAACTCCGGAGCCGATGATGACGTCCCGGAGGCCCTGCAGCTGGGGGTCGTAGTTGACGCGGAGATCACCAAAGACAACGTCGTTCGGTCGCCAGCGGGTGCGGAGATTGATCGGGGAGACTTGCCGAAGGGCGCCGCCAAAAGCGAACCCGGCGAGTGTATTGATGGGGAAGAACTGGTTGCGAACTCCCTCGCGAAAGGCGCCCCCGAATGTCGGATCGAAGAAATACTTCTGTTGAACGGTGACATTGAGCAGCTCGTGCGCCTGGGGAGCCTCCCCCTCCCGCACGATGCGCCGCACGAGAAAGCTGTTGCTGACCCCGTAGGCGAGCTCGTTCGTCCCGGCAACGACGTCGCGTTCATCGACGCGTAATGTGCGATCGAAGCGATCGATTCCGGCGATGCGCCGATATTCGACAAAGGGTTCGATGAGATGCTTGAACCAGGGCGATCCATCCCGGCGTCGGAAGATCCGGGCGAGCGCGGGAGCGCGCAGATCGACTCCGAAGTCGACGTATTGACGGTGGAGATCGCGGCCGACCACCTCCCGCTGGACGGGATCGAGGCTGTCACTGTAGAAGGTCGAGCGAAAGGCCAGGGTCGGCGTCATCTTGAAGCCGGCCCAGGAGGGCAGTGAAAAGGTCAGCCTCGGCAGCAGATCGAAGCGCTGGACCGCGGAGGGGGTCTTAAGGTCGACCCGTCCGCCAGTGGCCTCGCTCCGGCGCACCCCCTCCACCGCACCTTCGAAAGAGAAGTAGATGGGCACAGACGGGCGGAGGCGGGTGCTGCGTCGGTTCCACTCGAGGCTCGGCAGCCGGCGCACTTTGACGACCCGGTCGCCGATAAAGGAACTCTGCTCGCCAAAAAAGGCGTTGAAGCTGTTCGCGCCCCAATTGCGGCTGACGTAGAAGAGAAACCGCTCCTCGGGCGAGATCGCCGTCTGGATATTCTCGGCAAAGACTTGCCGAAAGGCGAAACTGGAGGTGACATTGACATCGGCGGCGAGGACAAAGCCGTTGCGGGTGCGATAGCCCGCGTCGGCGTAGAAGCTGCTGCCCCCCTGGTCGACGCCTTTCTCCCCGAAGAGCCGATCGAAGACAAGGAATGAACCGAAATTGATGCGCGAGGTCTCGTCGGGGCGCGCGCGAAAGTCATAGCCGAGACCGATGCCGCGTTTGGTGAAGAGGTCTCCCCGGATGAGCAGATCCGCGGAGCGACCAAGAGTCTGGTAGTAGGCAATGTTCAGGGTCCGCCCCCGGAGGGTCGAGGATCCGGATCCCGGGAGGAGGAAGCCGGACGAGCGGTCCTTCCGGCTGATCGAGATGGAGGCGTA
>JBEIJP010000530.1:0-2870 GCA_040380245.1 Acidobacteriota bacterium
CCTGGGGATCGATCTCGACCAGACCGATCCGGCCTCGATCGAACAGGCCGCGACCTACATCGTTGAGCACCGGGACCAGCTGCCCAACTACTTCGTCGACGCGCTGACGCTCGATCCGGACGACCATCTGCGGGTCCTCAAGGCCTTTCAGGACCACGTCGACAATTCGATCTCGAAGACCGTCAACGCTCCGTCGAGTTATACGCTGGCCGAGACTGACCGGGTCCACCGACTGGCCTGGAAGATGGGGGTCAAGGCGGTCAGCTACTACCGCGACGGGTCGCGGGACGACCAGGTGCTGACGGCCGTCACCAAGCCCACGTCGGCGCCGGCCACCTCGGTTGGAGGGGCGGCCGTGGCGGCGGCCCCTCCAGCCGAGGCGGGCGGTGGAGAGATGATCTCGGGAGAGGTCTCGACGGCGAAGGCCGTTGTAACGCGTGTCGAGCGACCGCGGGAGCTGATCGGCTCGACCTGGCAGATTCCCTTCGATCATCAGAACCTCTACGTGACGGTCAACCACGATGGCGTGCGCGTGCTGGAAGTCTTCGTGACCGGCGCCGGGCTCTCGGTATCGGTCGGCCTGCTGGCCTCGAAGATGTTGCGAGGGGGATTTGGACCGGAAGAGGTGGCGGCCAGCCTGAGCAAGGTGATCGGGAACCACTCGGTCTGGTTCAATGAGCGCCTCTGCACCTCTCCCGAACAGATCGTGGCCGAGTGCATCCTGACCACCAAGCGTCGGTTGCAAAATCAGCCCGATTCGGCCCGCGCCGCCGCCAAGCTGTCGATCCAGGCCGCTGCGGTCGTCGCCACGCCTCCTCTCATCGATGCACGGAAGGTGATCTCCACCTGTCCCGAATGTGGGAGTCGCCAGATCGAGTACGCCGGTGGTTGCTACACCTGCCGCGACTGTGGCTTCTCGAAGTGTGTCTAAGAGTTACCTCCCTGTTGGATCCGCACCTGCAGACGCGGATCCCTTCGTAGTAACCACTGGAGCCGTGATGGAAGAGAACCCTCTCCCCTCACGGCTCGTTTTCTTTTCCTGGCCACACAGATCGATGGTCATCCCCCCTTTTGTGAAGGGGTCTTGACGACCCTTCCTCGCTCCGTTAGAAAATAGAGAATGGATATGAGATCGATCGAAGACCCGAGCTCGAAGGGAACCCTCAACGGAAGACCCTGGAAAGAACCGCGAAAGAACGGTCACAACTCGGTAACAGTTCGGCAAGAAAGATCGGCGAGTCTGCGACCGTGATAGATCAAGAGAAGGCTGGGGAGGTTTCGAACCGGAAGGAAGGAACGATGACTGGAAATCGAATGAAGACGATGCTGTTGTTGGCCGCATTGACGGCGCTGGTGCTGACCCTGGGCCAGGCGCTGGGAGGCCGGGGAGGCCTCCTTCTGGCGCTGCTCATGGCTGGCGGCATGAATTTTGCCAGCTATTGGTGGTCAGACAAGATCGTGCTGCGGATGTATCGTGCGCAGGAGGTGACGGAGCAGGAGGCCCCGGAGCTCTATCGAATGGTGCGTGAACTGGTCCAGCGGGCGCAGATGCCAATGCCCAAGGTCTACGTGATCCCGGAGGAGACCCCCAACGCCTTCGCGACTGGTCGCAGCCCGGAGAAGGCAGCGGTGGCGGTCACGGAAGGGCTCATGCGGATGCTGGACAAGCGCGAACTGACGGGGGTCATGGCGCACGAACTGGCGCACGTCCTCAATCGAGATACGCTGATTATGACGGTGTCGGCGGCCCTCGCCGGAGCGATTGGCTATCTGGCGCAGTTCGCGATCTTCGCCGGGGGGCTCTTTGGCCGTTCGGATGACGACGAGGGACCGAATCCGCTGGTCGCCATTATCGGAATGGTGATCGCGGCGATTGCCGCCCCGATGATCCAGATGGCCATCTCCCGGTCCCGGGAGTTCATCGCCGACGAGACGGGAGCGCGCCTGACCGGTGACCCGCAGGCGCTGGCGTCCGCGCTGCGGAAGATCGAAGGATGGAGCAAGCAGATCCCGATGCACGCCGGCTCTCCGGCGACCGCCCACCTCTTCATCATCAACCCGTTCGCGGGGGGAGGGTTGGCGAGCCTCTTCAGTACCCACCCTGCGACCCAGGCACGCATCGAGCGACTGGAGCAGATGCGGTTTTGAGAAGACGACAGGCCACCTTCTCCCCTTACTCGACGGATCTATAACCGGTCGGGGAGCGGGGGGAAGGTGGCCTTACTCTTTGTCGAGGCGAAGAATGAGACGATAGAGCCCGATGAACCCCGAAAGAGTCCCGAGGACAAGGCCGACGACACTCAGCCAAGGGTCTGTCCCGAGCCAGCGGTCCAGCAGATAACCGAGCAGCAGCCCACCAACAACCTGGGAGGAGATCGTCGCTCCCGCCGACCAGGCGAGGGTCAATCGCTTCTGCTGAGGCCCTTCTCCCATGCTCCCTCCTGACTGACCAGCGGCAACCAGCCGGACCAGTTCCGATCAAGGTGTCCCGGGACGTTTCTGGGGCGAAGATGGAGAGGGGGCAGGCCGGGGGGGAGCCGGCTTGGTGGAGGGGGCATAGCCCAGCCCACGAATCTGTTGGCGCACCTCCGGGGGGAGATGCTCCAGCGCCTTGTCGAATTCCTGTGTAGTGAAGGGTCGCGTGAGCATCTCCGGCACATTCGCGGAGGTCCCCGGCAAGATCGGGGGCGCTACCGCTCGCGCGGTCGGAGACGGTTGCGGGACAACCGATGGTGCGGGCGTCGGAGCCTGGGATGGGGATGGGAACACCTGCAGCCATGCGCGATCTGATCACGCATACGTGATCAGGCATGATCTGGCGCACACACGCGGCGACCTTGGGGCTGGATCGGCCGTGCAGGAACAAGTCG
>JBEIJP010000531.1:0-2867 GCA_040380245.1 Acidobacteriota bacterium
CATCCGGCAGTTCTCCCGACGAGACCGCCGGCCCCCCCCATTCCCTGGGTGCTCTCCCTGATCAAATGGCCTGGATCTCTGCTGCCCCTCGCCACGGAGGGGGTGGGAGGGTGGGTAGACGGGTGGATTTTTCCCCAACTGCAGTTGGCGCAAGGGGGCTACGGTTGACGCTGGCGAAGGGCTGGAAGAAGAGATGCCCTGATCCCAGCCGCTTAGTGGGGCATTTTACCCCATTTTTGCAAGGGCATTTTGTCTCACTTTCTGATCTGCTCCTCGGGGCAGGGTGTCGGCCGGGGACGTCCCAAGAAAAAAGGAGTATAGTCGCTTTCCGGGCATAAGTCTTGCATTCTTTCTGAGACAAAGGCCCAGAGAGGGATCGCACCCACCCCGGCAAGAGGTGGGAACGATGAAATAGAGGTATTAGATATTAGATAGAAGACAGAGGAGGAAGAAGATGGGGGCTGGGAGGCTGGCGGTAGTGGGGGGGCGGGTGATCACTCCCGACGGGGAGATCGATCGGGGCATCGTTCTTTGTCAAGAGGGCCGGATTGTCCACGTCGGCAGGATTGGGGATGGGACAGATCCGGAGCCAGACTCCTTGATCCTGGACGCGACGGGCCAGATCGTCATGCCGGGCTTCATCGACACCCATTTTCACGGAAGCGGCGGGGACGATGTCATGGCGGATGGCGCCGAGGGGCTCCTGCGGATCTCGCGGAATCTGCTGCGCTATGGGACGACCGGGTATCTGGTGACCACGGTCGCGGCCCGGCGCGAGGATCTGCTGTACGCGATCGAGGCGACCCTCGCGGCCGAGGCCACGGCTAATGATGCAGCCGACTCGGCCGCGGCCGGAGCCTCGATCCTTGGGCTGCACCTCGAGGGGCCCTACCTCAATGTCCGCTTCAAGGGGGCACAGCCTGAATGGGGCATTCGCGATCCGGACCCGGAGGAGGCGCGGGAGCTGCTCCTCGCGGCGGGGGGCCGGGTCAAAGTCATGACCCTCGCGCCGGAGCTGCCGGGGGGAATGGAGCTGATCCGCCTGCTGGTCGAGGCGGGGGTAGCCCCCTCGCTCGGCCACTCGATGGCCAGCTACGAGACGGCGCTGGCGGCGATCGAGGCCGGAGCGACGCGCGCGACCCATCTCTTCAACGCCATGTCGGGAGTCCACCATCGCACTCCGGGGCTGGCGGCGGCCTGCCTCGTCGAGCCAGGAATCCAGGCTGAGCTGATCTGCGACGGGGTCCACGTCCACCCGCAGATGGCGCGGCTGGCCTGGCAATCGAAGGGGCGCGAGGGGCTGACCCTCATCACCGACGCGACCGCCGCCCAGGGGAAGGGGGACGGGACCTATCAACTCGGCGATTTTCAGATCGAGGTCCGGGGCCCGCTCTGCACGCTCCCCGACGGGGTGACGATCGCCGGGTCGGTTCTGACGATGAACCACGCCGTCGGGAACGCCATGGCCTTCACCGGCATGTCCCTCTCCGATGCCGCCTTTGTCGCCTCGACCAGCCCGGCGCGCCTCTGCGGCGTCGCCGATCGCAAGGGCTCGATCGAGGTCGGGAAGGACGCCGACCTCGCCATTCTCGAAGCGGACCTTTCGGTGGCGCGGACTGTCCTGGGCGGGAGACTCGTCTACGTCGCCGCGTAAGAGGCCAGACACCTCTGCCGGTGGATCGGGTGTCAACGGCAGCGGAACTTCTCAGGAAAGAACGGACCAAACAACAGATCAGGGAGGAACCAGAATGAAACGCAATCGAACGACTCTGATGGGCAGCCTCGTGCTGCTGCTCGGCATGCTCGTCGGGCTGACCGGTGAGGGCTATGCCCAGAAGAAGGACGCGATCAAGCAGGCGCTCAAGGCCTCTGACGTCTTCAAGGAGATCATGGCGACGACCGACAACTCGATTCCCCTTGCGGTGTTGGACAAGGCGGTCTGCGTCGCAGTCTTTCCCGATGTTATCAAAGGCGGCTTCATCATCGGAGGTCGGGGCGGCCGGGGAGTCGCCAGCTGCCGCGCCAAGGGAGGTTGGAGCGCTCCGGCCTATTTCGAGCTTGCCGGAGGGAGCGTTGGACTGCAGATCGGTGCGCAATCGACCGACTTCGTCCTGCTCTTTGTCTCCTCGGATGGAATGAAGAGCCTGCTCAAGAGCAAGTTCGAGATGGGCGGAGACGCCTCCGTCGCGGCCGGCCCAGTGGGTCGCCAGGTCGGGGCCGCGACAGATCTGCGGCTCGACGCGCAGATCCTCTCCTACTCACGCAGCAAAGGGCTCTTCGCCGGCCTGGAACTGAAGGGGACCGTCATTCGCCAGGAGACGAGGAACAACGAGGCCGTCTACGGCGACGGGGTCAAGGCCGAAGCGATCCTCCGCGGCGACCTCGCCAGCCCGGCGGACGTCAAGGTCTTTCCGACTACCCTCGAGCGTTACTCGAAGCGGCGTCGCTAGCTCTTAGAAGAGCCGGCGGGAGAGGTTGAAGCCGATCGTCAGCCCGCGCAGGCTGTCGTCGACGAAGTAGAGGCCCCGGGTCTGCGACCGTTGCGACAAGGTCGTCCCGGGGCCATTGCTGAAAGTCAGGGTGAAGGCGTGACGCCGCGAGGCACTCGCCTTCTGGATGCCGAACCCGTATACGGGCCGGCGGATCCCCTGGCCGATCTCGTGGTAGCGGGCGGCCTCGGTCAGCCGGTAGTTGGCTTCTCCGAGCAGGGCCATGCTCGGGCGGACGTTGACGGCAAGGCCGACCCCGAGCGCGAAGGCGGTCCTGCCGGGCGTCTCGCTGGTCAGGTCGGCGATGAAGGGTCGGTCGCCAAAGGAGAGCGTCGGGACGACGTAGAGTTGGGCGTGGCGGGTCAGGCTTCGCGCGAC
>JBEIJP010000532.1:0-2863 GCA_040380245.1 Acidobacteriota bacterium
CCGGGATGGCCGCCGATGTCGAGATCCCGATCAATCCGTCTCCGCGACCAGCCTCGTCGGAGGCGAGGTAGCCGATGACCGCCGCCATCACCACCCGGGACCTGACTATCCGCTTTGGCGCCTTCACCGCCGTCGATCGTGTCTCCCTGACCGTCGAGAGGGGGGAGATCTACGGCTTTCTGGGCCCCAACGGTTCAGGAAAGACGACACTCATCAAATCTCTCTGCGGGCTGCTCCGGCCAGCCACCGGATCCGCGGAGGTGCTCGGCTTCGATTCCGTGCGGGAGACCGACGCCATCCGGCAGCAGGTCGGCTATATGTCGCAGAATTTCAGCCTCTACCAGGACCTGACCGTCACCGAGAACATCGATTTCTACGCTGGGATTTATGGTCTGTCAGGGGCCCGTTTGCGGGAACGCAAAGAGGCGGTCATCGAGATGACCCATCTGGGCCCTTACCTCGGTCGACGAGCCGGGCGGCTCTCTGGTGGCTGGAAGCAGCGGCTCGCACTTGCCTGTGCTTTCATCCACCAACCCCAACTGCTCTTTCTCGATGAGCCGACGGCCGGCATCGACCCCGTTGCCCGACGCGACCTCTGGGATCTTCTCTTTCGTCTCTCCGGGGAAGGAGTCACCTTCTTTGTGACAACTCACTATATGGACGAAGCGGAACGTTGCGGCCGGGTTGGCTACATCTACCTCTCCCGGTTGATCGCCAATGGGACCCCCGATGAACTCAAGTGCCTCTCCGAGGTCAGTCCTCCCGGCACATCCCGGCTGGAGATCGAGACGACATCGACCGCTCAGGCCCTCGGGTTGATCAAACGCCAACCGTATACCCACGCGGCGACCATCTTCGGCCAATCGATTCACCTGTTGATGGAGACTAGTGCGGGGCAATCGCGGGTCGAAGCCGATCTGCGCGCGGGAGGCTTTGCCGCGGCCCGGGTGCGCCCCATCCACCCCACCCTCGAGGATGTCTTTGTCACGCTGACCGAGGCGCGCAAAAAGGAGATCGATGAGGAGTGATCGGCTACCCCCCGAAAGCCAGGCGGCGCCCAGTCACGGACGACAGAATCCTTTCCGGGGCGCGCTCCCGGTGCTCCGGAAAGAGGCGATTCATATCCGCCGGGATCCGATGGCCCTCTTCGTGACCGTCCTCATCCCCCTTCTCCAGATGTTCATGATCGGCTTCGCCATCGACACCAACGTCCGAAATATGCGGACCGTCGTGCTCGATGGGGCCCGGACCCAGGAGAGCCGGCGACTCCTCGACCGGTTTGTCAATTCGGACGACTTCGAGATCGTCTTCACCGTCGAAACGGAAGAGGCCCTCAATCAGGCGATCATCGACGGGACTGCGCGAGTCGGGATCCAGATCCCCCCCCATTACTCACGACGGCTCCAGGCGGGCGAGTCGGCCAGCTTTCTGGTGCTCGTCGATGGTTCAGAATCTTCTGTCGCCAACCAGGCGCTCAATGTCGCCAACGCCATCGCCCTCCGGGAATCGATCGAACGGGCTCGCCCTGTCACCGCACAGCGACAGTCCCTCCCGGTCGAAGCGCGCCCAAAGATCCTCTTCAATCCAGACTCGCGTTCCGCCAACTTCCTCATTCCAGGGATGCTGGCGGTCCTCATCCAGATTATGACAGTCATGTTGACCGCCCTCGCCATCGTCCGCGAGCGGGAACGAGGAACACTCGAACAGCTCTATATGACCCCGGTCCATCCGATCGGCCTGATGGTTGGGAAGATCGTACCGTACGCCGTCGTGGCCTATGTCGAGTTGGCGATCATGCTCTTCTTCATGCGATGGATCTTTCAAATCCCGATTCGGGGAAGTCTGCTCTTGCTCCTGGTTCTGGTCATCCCGTTTCTGGTGACAATGCTCGGGTTGGGTCTGTTGATCTCGACCCGCGCCCAGTCGCAGCAGGAGGCGATTCAGGCGGCCTTTGGAACCATGCTGCCGTCGATCTTCCTTTCGGGCTACATCTTTCCGATCGAGACGATGCCGACTTTCTTCCAGTGGGTCAGCCGGTTCATCCCGACGACCTACCTGATCGCCATCTTTCGTGGGATCATCCTTCGTGGAGCAGACTTCTCCGTCCTCTGGCGACCGACCCTCATCCTTTCGGTGATGGCTGTCTTTTTCATCTCCGTCAGCGCCCGCCGTTTCCGCGGTCAAGGCAGAGCCTGACGGCTACTGCCCGGCGAGCTGCGCCGGAAGCTGTTTGTCGACCCGTTGGCGGGCGGTCTGATTCGCCAGCGTCCACATCTTGGCAAAGATCGTGCGGGTCACCTTCTCCATCTTCTCGTAGTCGATCTTGTCAGCATGATCTGTCGCCTGATGGTAGTCTTCGTGGACGCCATCGAAATAGAAGATGATCGGAATGCCCTTGCGAGCGTAGTTGTAGTGGTCACTGCGAAAGAAGAGACGTTCCGGATCGCCTGGGTCATCGTACTTGTAGTTGAAGCGGAGGTTGAGATAGGACTGATTGACCTTCTCACTGAGGAGACCAAGGTCGGTGCTCATCATCTTCGAGCCAATCACATAGATCTCATTCGGACCAGTGAGAGTGGCATTGCGTGGATTGGTATCGGTCGGCACTTTGCTCCGACCAATCATATCGATATTGAGTTGAACAATGATCTTATCGAGTGGGACAACGGGATAGTCTGTGATCCACTCCGAGCCCCACAGGCCCTTCTCTTCGCCCGCGTGCCAGACCAGCAGAATGGAGCGCTTGGGCCTGGGTCCCTTCGCCAGTGCCTCAGCGATTGCCAGCACCGCGACCGTACCAGATCCGTCGTCGTCGGCGCCATTGTAGATTTTGTCGCCCGTCGCCGTCGGGGAGCCAATGCCA
>JBEIJP010000533.1:0-2862 GCA_040380245.1 Acidobacteriota bacterium
ATCAACGCATCAAGATCATCATCCTCGATCAGACGCCGCGCGACACAAACGTCAACAACTTCGAAGTCTGCAATTCCAGCCTTGGACGACTGCTCAACACGGCGTGCTACCGCTTCAACCAGCAGGATCTCAACAACCGCGACCAGTTCCAGGGCCGGCTCGACTACAATATGACCTCGAACCACAAGTTTGAGGGGTCGTTCCAGTGGTTCAAGGAGACGGACGATCGCACAGACCTCGACGCGATCAACGCGCGTCCCCTCGTCTTCACCGAGTCGACCGTCAAGTTCATGTCGGGCGCCTGGCGGTGGAGCACGGCCAAGTTCCAGAACGAGCTGCGGATGGGCGCCAACCTGGCCCCGGTCGCCTTCAACTCGGCGGCGGATGTCGGTGGCGCGATCCTCAGCGTCCCCTTCCTCACCAGCCGGCAGGTGACCTTCCTGCCGCAGGGTCGCGATACGCGAACCCGTCAGTTCATCAACAACGCGTCGCTGATTCTCGGCGACCACTCGATGCAGTTCGGGGGAAGCCTGCAGCAGATCCGGGTGCGCCCGTACAACTTCGCAGGGCAGTTCCCGTCGCTCGCCTTCGGGTTCAGCCCCACCGCGCCGACCAATATCCAGCTCAACGCCAACCTCTTCCCGCAGGATCCGAACAATCCGACGGGACAGCGGATCCAGCCAACTGACCTGGCTGGGGCGAACTCCTGGGTCTCGTTCCTCAACGGAGTGATCAGCTCAGTGACGCAAACCTTCCAGGTTCGGAATCAGACCTCCGGTTTCGTTCCGGGCATTCCGAACGAGCGGAATCTCTCGCTCAACAACTGGGCCTTCTACTTCCAGGACAACTGGCGCCTCCGCTCGAACCTGACCGTCCGTTACGGCATGAAGTGGGAGTACTTCAGCCCGATGCGCGAGGACAACAACCTCGGCCTTCTCCCGGTACTGGCTGGGGATGTCAAGTCGACGCTGCTCGCCCCCAACACGACGCTCGACTTCCTCAAGGGCAACCCCTACAACCCGGACCGCAACAACTTCGGCCCGACCTTCGGGATCGCCTGGGATCCGTTCAAGGATGGCAAGACCTCTGTCCGCGGCGGCTACACCATGGCCTTCGTCAACGAAGAGACCCTGACTGTCGTCCGCAACGCGATCGACACCAACGCGGGCCTCTCGACCACCTCGCAGCTGGTCAACCAGTTCACGCGTCTGGCCCAGGGCATTCCCCAGCCGACGGCGACCTTCCGGGTTCCCCGGACCTTCGCCGATCAGCTGGCGCTCTCGCCGACCAGCGCCGCGGCCACCATCGATCCGAACATCCGGCAGCCCTACATCCACCAGATCTCATTTGGTATTTCCCGTGAGCTGGGCGGATGGTTCCGCGATTTTGCGGTCGAAGCGCGGTATGTCAGCACCCTCGGGCGCGACCTCTGGCGTGGGTTGGACTTCAACCAGATGACCGCGGGGAACAGCCAGACCTTCCTGGATGATTTCCGACGGGCGCGCAGCAACGGCTTCCTCGCCCAAACGGCGACGGGTGCCTTCAACCCCAACTTCAACGCCTCGATCGCGGGCAGCCAGCAGTTGACCTTCCTCCCGAACATCGGGGCGACCGGGGCGACCGCGGCTCTCCTCAACAACATCAACGTGCGGAATCTGATCCAGCAGGGACAGCCGGCCGGCCTGGCGGATTTCTATGTCTCTAACCGGATCGCCGGTTCGGCCGCGGCCTTCCTGCCCAACGCAGGGATCTACGCCGCCAACATCACGAACAACGGGGCAACGACCGACTATCACTCCTTCCAGTTCGAGGTTCGCCGACGGCTGCGCAACGGAGTCTTCGGTCAGGCCAACTACACCTTCAGCAAGGCGCTCGCCAATTCGGCGGGAACCTCACAGGCGCGGTTTGAGCCCTTCCTCGACAACGCGCGACCGGAGCTGGAGCGAACCCGCGCCGACTTCGACGTGACACACATCATCAACAGCAACGTCCTTTACGAACTGCCGTTCGGCCGTGGCCAGAAGTTCTTCAGTGGAGCCAACCGGGCGCTCGACGCGATCATCGGCGGCTGGCAGCTGAGCACGATCGTGCGGTGGCAGAGCGGTTCGCCGATCTCGATCCTCTCGCAGCGCGCGACCTTCAACCGGTCCGGTCGTTCGGGCGGTAACCCGGCGAGCTCGACCCTCACCAAGGAGCAGATCAAGGGGCTCTTCGGCATCCGCAAGCTGCCCAACGGTCAGGTCTTCTACATCGATCCGGCGGTGACCGATACGGCGACCGGTCGTGCGGTCGGGGCCGACAACCTCAACAACACACCGGCCTTCACCGGGCAGGTCTTCTTCAACCCGCTCAATGAAGAGATCGGGAAGCTGCAGCGGCTCCAGTTCGATGGCCCGTCGGTGCTTGGAAACGATATCTCGATCTTCAAGCGCTTCACGGTCACCGAGCGGATTCGGGCAGAGATTCGGGGAGACCTCTTCAACTTCCTGAACACCCCGGTCTTCTTCTTCGGCGACCAGAGCATCAACAGCGCGCTCTTCGGTCGTGCGACGTCGACCTTTGCCCCCCGAGTCGTGCAGCTCTCGGCCCGACTCACCTTCTAAGAGAAGAGACAAGTCAGTCGATCAGGGAGCCGCTCACCAGCGGCTCCCTTTTTTTATGGATCTCTGTATTTTGACGGGGATTGGGGAGAAGGGCTCAGTCCCCGGAAGCGGGGCGCCATTTGGCCAGGCGGCCCTGCCAGCGGCGACGGAGTTCCGTCCGGAGCGCGGCCCAGGTGCCCGGATCGTCCGGTTGGCCCTCAAAATAGAAAGGACAGATCGCCGGGGCAATCGCCCGTTGCACCTCGGCGAGGTCTTGCGG
>JBEIJP010000534.1:0-2857 GCA_040380245.1 Acidobacteriota bacterium
GACGGCGACCACGGCGGCGGGTGCCGTGGCCGGGTCCGCGTTCGTCATCACCTCGGAGATGATCCATGGGTGGGCGAAGGCGGGCTCGGCGGTGGTTGGGTTCTTTATCCTGTGCGTGACTTTGACCCATGCGGTCGTCAAGCTCCATCGGTACATCAATCGAAAGGGAGACGCATGAAGAAGCTGTTCACCAACTGGAAGACCACCCTCGGAGCACTGGGCACGATCCTGGTTCTGGCGGGGGATTCGCTGAAGGCGATCACGGACAACGACCCCACCACGAACCCGGACATCAAGCTGATCTTGGCGACGGCGGGATTGGTCTGGTCGGCCCTGTTCGCCAAGGATGCCGAGGACGTCTCCAAGACTTCCGAGGCTCCGCTTTATCAGGGGTATGAGGGACCCAAGGACCGCTGAAGCGGTCGCCTACGGGGTGACGAAAGCCATCCTCGACAAGGCGGAGGAGATCATGACCCGGGATCCCCAGAAGGTCCCGGGTCTTCTTGAGCGGTTGAAACAACGATTCCAACGAAGAAAGCCATGAGCGATCAATCACAGTTCTACAACCCCCAGCCGGACCGAATGGCGCTGAGTGGTGTCGGATTCATCATTCCAAGACTGACCACGACCCAACGGTTGTCGGTTTCCTTGAGCACGAATGATGTCGGGATCCAGGTCTATGACACCACGGTCGGGGGAATTTTCTTCTGGGATGGGACGACCTGGGCACAGGTGGAGGTCGTATGAGTGACCAGTCCTATTTCTTCAACCCAACGGAGGACCGGACGGCGCTGACCGGGGTCGGATTTCAGGGACCGCGACTTCCGACAGCGGTCCGTACATCCCTATCCGTATCCGCTGCCGATGCTGGCATGACGGTGTACGACACCACGCTGAGACAGTTGTTCGTCTGGAACGGGACTGTCTGGAAGGAGATCAAGCGGAAGTTGTTCAACCCTGCGGATTACGGGGCCAGCTACTCCTGGTGGGCCGCACGACTGGAGTCCTATACCAATGGTCAGGATGTGTCGACCTGGACGGATCGAGGAAGTGGCACGCTGACGGTATCCGCTCCTGCAGGACAGGAGCCCACGTTTCACACGGCGGTGGATCCAGTATCGCCCAACGGATACCCCTTCATTCGCTGGGCAACAGGAGACCGTTTTCTCAACACGACATCTCCTCTGATATCCCCGGACTGGACAGTGGCCATTGTTTGCAGGCCAACAGCCATAACCGGCACCACAAGCATAATAGGATCGTCATCCTTCTCTGGATCTGCCAGTGTGCGGTACAGGAGCAACAGCGGGGGGCAGCTTGTCGTCTACACAGGAATCACATCAGTTGCCAATGGTCCAAAGCCAATCATTCCCGTTGGATGGCAAGTGATCGTGACAACCATCCAAGGAAACCAACAACTCCTGTTCTTCAAGTCAGGACTGTCAGCAGCCCCTTCGCCAAACAACTTTTTCGAGGAGGGGTATGTTGCCGCTGGAGCATACACCATCCCGGCAGGGTTATTTGCACTTGGGGCTAATCCATTCACTGGCGAGATCGCAGAAGCCGTTTTGTGGCCGTCAGCAATCAATCTTGCTGGACAAAGATCCATCGGAAAATCCTTGGCAGCTCAATACGGCATCAGCTATTGATCCAATTGTCATGAAAACAAGCATCAACATCATACTTGCAGCATTGCTGATGGTCGCCACTACGCTCGCAGCGACCATCACCCACACCACAACCATTCTCCCGTCATTCACTGACTGGAATGTCACCAACGCAATTCCGCAGTTTGATCCCAGTTTGGGGACGTTGACGAATGTCAGCATTGGAATTGGAGCCAACGTCGCAACTGTCACAAAGGTGGAGTCAAAAAGTACCCTGACCAGAAGCGTCACCTCTGGGAGCCATGCCACGGTAACGGCGACGATTGAATCATATTCTGCGTCGGCATCGGTAACCAACAGCCACTCTCAACAGCTGGGCAGGTTTGATGGCGTTGTGGATTTCGGAGGGACGTCAGGGTATACGGTTGGGATTGTCGGAAGTGCCTTTGGGCAGGTGGGCCCTGCGGACTTCATCCCCTTCATTGGCGTCGGGAATATTCCGCTCATCACGTCCGCAGCCGCCCGAGGCTTTTATCGAGGACCTGCGGACTATGAGCAAGAGGTGTCCACCACCGCCTCCGCCATCGTCACCGTGACCTACGAGTTCTCGCCGCCGGTATGCCCCAGCTGCGATCCGGAACCGGAGGATTGCGACGACAGGAACGACCGCCGGAAGCCCCGCAACCGCCGTCGCTGATCCGCTCCCCAACTGACATGCCCGACCGGATCTCCGGTCGGGCATTTTCGTGTTCGCATTTCAAGTCCTTTGTGGGAAGGATGCCGGGAAATGAGCGATCAGTCCCAGTTCTACAACCCGCGTCCGGATCGGATGGCGCTGATAGGTGCTGGATTCCAGTGGCCCCGGCTGACGACCTCGCAGCGGACGTCCCTGTCCGTGGGGGTCGGGGACGCAGGCCTGACCGTGTTCGACCAGACCCTGTCAGAACCCTTCTACTGGGACGGCACGGCATGGGTCGCGTTCGGGTCGGGAGGAGGGGGTGGGGGAACGTACGAGACGATCTACTCGGGGGCGACGGTGACACCCCAGGTGGCACTCTGGACCATCGTGAACGGGCAGGCGACCCAGGTTGGACTGGATGCCCGGGTGACGACGGGAACCACGGCGATCACGACCCTCCAAGGTGCCGATTTTGACGGGGTCTGGGATCTATCCCCCATTGGAACGACGTTGGCAACATTCACATCCAGAGGCGGGTCCTTTGACACGTTCTCGCCTGGGTCGCTGACGA
>JBEIJP010000535.1:0-2855 GCA_040380245.1 Acidobacteriota bacterium
CTGGCTGCCGACCTACCTCATTGAGGCGCGCGGCTTTTCGAGTGGCGCGGCCAAGTGGCTCGCTTCCCTGCCCTGGATCATCAGTCTGCCCGGCTATCTCGCCGGCGGGTGGTTGACGGACTGGCTGGCACGCCGCACGGGCAGCCTCAGGATCGCCCGCTGCGGCCTGGGAATGACGGGCTATGGGATGAGCGCGCTCCTGCTGGTCGCCGTCGCCCTCGTCGAGGCCAATCTCGTCGCCGCGGTCCTGCTCTCCCTCGCGCTCTGCTGCCAGACGTTGACGACCAGCGCCGCCTGGTCCGTCTGTCTCGATGTGGGAAGGCAACACGCCGGCGTGGTCACCGGAACGATGAATATGGTCGGCAATTTTGGCGGCGCGCTCGCCCCGGTCGTCGTCGGCTTCGCCGTCGGGACCCTCCAGTCCTGGACCCTGCCCTTCTATGTCATGGCCGGTGTCTTCCTCTTTGGCGCGGTGATGTGGGCCTGGGTCGATCCCAACCGACCCGTCTTCCTGACGTCTGCGTGACTCGCTTCCCCGGCTCACCCCCCTTGCGCCTTGGATTGGTCGAGGGGGTGGCCCTCTTCCCCTGACAGATGGTCTTTGTCAGGTCGCTTCACTGATGAGGAGAATTGGTATGGTTGGAATCGCATTGATAGTTCAGTGGTGGATGGTCACCGGTCTGCTCTTGACCTCCCTCTTCGTCCCCACGTCGCCGCAGAAGACCGCGACGGATCAATTCCGCGTCGAGCGGAGCGTCTTCCTCTACGAGAGCGCGCCATTCCCCGAATGCCACGCCGCGACGATCGCCGAGTCGACGGGTGGCCTGGTCGCTGCCTGGTTTGGCGGCACCAAGGAGAAGAACCCGGATGTGGGCATCTGGGTCTCCCGCCTCGTCAATGGGTCCTGGACCGCTCCGGTCGAGGTCGCCAATGGCGTCGAATCCCCCGGCAAACGGTACCCGACCTGGAACCCCGTCCTTCATCAGGCTGGTAAGACGCTGATCCTCTTCTACAAGGTCGGCCCGAGCCCCTCCACCTGGTGGGGGATGAAGATGACCTCAGCCGATGGCGGCCAGAGCTGGTCGAAGCCGACTCGGCTCCCGGACGGGATCGCCGGCCCGATCAAGAACAAGCCGGTCGCGCTCTCGAACGGGGAGCTGCTCTGCCCCTCCAGCACCGAGGACAAGGGCTGGCGCGTTCACTTCGAGTTCACCCGCGACCTCGGGGAGACCTGGACACGGACCGATCCGATCAACGACGGCAAGGAGTTTGGCGTCATCCAGCCCACCGTCTTCTTCCATCCCGGCAACCGCCTCCAGGCCCTCTTCCGGAGCCGCCAGGGCGTCATCGTCGAGTCCTGGTCGACTGACTTCGGCAAGACCTGGGGGAAGCTCTCCGCCACCTCCCTGCCCAACCCCAACTCCGGCATCGATGGCGTCACCCTCCGCGATGGCCGCCACCTCCTCGTCTATAACCACGCCGTCACGCCCCCCGGCAAATGGGGCGATCGCGCGCCGCTCAATGTCGCCGTCTCCCGCGACGGCAAAACCTGGAACGAGGTCGCCGTCCTCGAGACCGGCCCTCGCGAGGCCGAATACTCCTACCCCGCGATCATCCAGGGCTCCGATGGCCAGGTCCATATCCTCTACACGTGGACCCGGAAGAAGATCCGCCACGTCACGCTCAAGAGCATCGAGCAATAGGCCCCGGGGCCTGCTCCCCCTGGTGTTTCCCTGGGGAGGGGAGCATTGAGGGTCAATTTGTCTGGCCGACGCGCCGCCTATTTGGGGCGGTGACAAGCCTTTCTGTGCCCTCTGGCAGCGGGGAGGGTGATGGGGACAGGAGGTCCAGGGAACCTGAGATCCCAGGATCACCATCACCTCCAGCCAGATGCCTTCGCGTGAGAGATGTAAAAAGCTCTTTTCCACGTAAGGTGGGCATAACGATAAGCATGGTAAGGATCGTAAGCCCTTGACCTCAGCTTCTGATGACTGACCTTCAACATCAGCGAGGGCGCAATCTACCCGGGCAGATCAATCTTCTGGAAGCTCGCCAAGAAGTTCGAGGTCGGCGAGATCCTTTCTTCTGCCAGTAGCCAGTTTATTGGCGATAAATTGATGCCGGCCAAGATACGCGACTGGGACGTCTCCATAACTCGCCTCGACCCGTCCATTCCAGGCTTCCTCCCAGGAAACACCGGTAATCGAGGTGATCAAGTCGACGCGAACCGGAGGCCTTCCCAATTGTACAATTTGATCTGGTTGCTCAAAATCAGCCTGAGTCAACCCGAGGGAAGCAAAACCAAACATCGACAAGGCAGCCAGAATACGCTGTGCGTTATCCGAATCCGGTTTGACCAGAAGATCCAGATCTCCGGTAAATCTTGGCACGCCGTGAAAAGCCAACGCATATCCACCGACAATCACGAACTCAGCGTGGTGGGCGTTTAACAACTCGAGCAACTCTCTGAAGTCGGACTGAGTTTCCATAGTAGTCATGGCGCAGATGGTCGACTGCGGCGACACGCGCCGCGGGTGACTTCGCCAACCAATAGGCGAGGTCTTGGATAGTCAAGGTGGGGTCATCCAGTCGCGACCTTTTGATTATCTTTTTAATCTTTTCTGTCATCTTGTCGAACCTGAAGCCTGCGACGAGGCCCTCCCCCTCTTCCCCTCCTAGAGATGAGCAAGAATGAAATCGAGCATCCGCGCGCGCATATGGCGGACGAGTTGTGGATCGGTCACGCCGTGGCGAGAGCGCGGGTAGAGCATGAGATCAAAGGGGTGGCCCGCCTTCTGCAGCGCGTAGGCCAGCTGGAGCGTGTTCTGGAGGTGGACATTGTCGTCGATGGTGCC
>JBEIJP010000536.1:0-2851 GCA_040380245.1 Acidobacteriota bacterium
CGACGCCTTCTCGATCTCGTCGAGAAGAAGAACGGTGTAAGGGGTCTCCCGCAACCGCTCGGTCAGGATCCCCCCGCGCTCAGAGCCAACGATTCCCCGCGGCATCCCGATCAGCTTCTCGACGGCGATCGTCCCATCCTGGTACTCGCTCATATCGATGCGGATCATCTTCTGGTCGTCCCCGAACATAACCTGCGCGACGGCCTTGGCCAGCTCCGTCTTCCCGACGCCGGTCGGACCGAGAAAGAGGAGGACCCCATCCGGTTTATAGAAATTCTCCTTGAGGGGTCCTTTGTTGAGCCGCAAGCGCTGGGCAACCGAACGAACCGCCGGCTTCTGCCCGATGACCCGCTCCCCGAGGACCGACTCCAACTGCTGATAGCGGTCGCTCGTGTCCCGGAAGATAAGATCCCTGGGAATCCGCGACTCCTGGGAGATGACGTCGATGACGTGCTCTGGCAGAACCCGGGACTGGTCCGGGTCGTTGATTTCGACCTTGACCGCCGCCGTATCGAGCCAGCCAATCACCTTGTCCGGGAGATGCAGACTGCGGATGTAGCGAGGGGCCATCTCGAGCGCCGTGTCGATCGCCGCGTCGGTGATCTGCACCGAGTAGTTGCGCTCGAGCCGCGGCCGGATGCCCTGCAGGATCTGGCGGGTCTCGATCAGCGTCGGCTCCTCTACTTTCACCAGACGGAAGCGACGCGCCAGGGCCTCGTCTTCCCCGATATACTCCTTGTACTCGGTGAGGGTCGTCGCCCCGATGATGCGTAATTCTCCCCGTGCGAGGGCGCCTTTGAACATATTGGCGGCATCGGAAGAGGCTCCGAGGGCCGAGCCCGCGCCGATGATCGTGTGGGCCTCGTCGACAAAGAGGATCAGTTCGGAGCGCTCACGGACCTCGTTGATGATTCCCTGAAGCCGCTCCTCGAACATCCCGCGCAACATCGTCCCAGCAACAATCCCGGCCATCTGCAGCTGCACGATGTGGGCGTGACGCAACCGGGCAGGAACCTTCTCCGGTTCGAGTTCGATCAACCGCGCCAGGCCTTCGACGACCGCCGTCTTGCCTACGCCCGGCTCCCCGACCAGCATCGGGGAGTTGGCGCGCTCCCGGTGGCAGAGGATCTCGATCATCTGCTGGATCTCCCGCTCACGACCAATCGTCGGTGGGAGCTTGTCCTGCCGCGCCAACTTGTTGAGGGAGATTCCAAAATGCTTGAGGTAGGGGGGCAGTTCATACTTCTTCCGCAAGACCTCCGTCTGCTCTTCCCGCGACCGGATGCGCTGGACGATGTTCTCACTCGCCAACATCGGATCGGCTCCCAATCGGCGGAGAATCTCCGCCGGAACTCCATTGGGATCGGAGAAGAGAGAGACGAAGAGGTCGTATGACTCGATCTGCTGGCGAGAACTCTGCCGCGCCCGCTTGAGCGCCCGATTGAAGAGCTCACGGGTCGTGTCGGCGATATACATCTTCTTGCCAACATACTGGCGACTCTTGGCCAACTCCTGCTCGAGCAGATGGCCTACCGCCTCGACATCAACGCCGATCGACTCCATCGACTCGACAAAGAGCCCTTTCTCGATCTCATTGAGCGCGGTGAAGATATGCTCGACCGAAAGAAAGTTGTGATCCCGCCCCTTCGAGACCTCGATGGCGCGATAGAGCACCTTCTGGCCCGACTCCGAGAACTTGTCCGTCATTGGCCCTAAATCAAACACAGTGTAATACCCCATTCATCGACGGCCCTGACAACGGCCGGAAGAGGACTCAAATCCGAGGAGACGAGACAACTCGAACGCCTGCCCGACCTGCTCCCCAGACACCAAAGAGATCTGCCGACTGCAAGAAGCGCCCTTCGACCGTCGGGCAGCGCCTCTACCAATCGATCGTTCAAATAGGGAGTGCCGGAACGGGAAAGACCCGACCGGCACTCCCATTGTCCCACCTGAAAAAGGACTCCCGGCCATCCCCCAACGAATGACGGAAGCCTGCGTCGCTCCCACCAGCTTTATCGGTTTACCATCGATCTGTGTCAATGGTGTAACAGATCCAGGCTGGGGAGAACTAGCCCACTTACATCCCCATGTCGCCACCCGGCATCGGCGGCATACCGCCGTCCGCTTCCGGAAGGTCGGAGATGGCGGCATCCGTCGTCAGGAGCAACCCGGAGATCGAGGCGGCATTCTGCAATGCCGTCCGTACCACCTTGGCCGGGTCAATGATCCCAGCCGCGAGGAGATCCTCGGTCGTCCGGGTCGCGGCGTTGTAGCCGACATTCTTCTTCTCCCGGCGAATCGTCCCGACGATCAGGCTGCCGTCCTGGCCAGCGTTCTCGGCGATGCGCCGCATCGGCTCCTCCATCGCACGACGCAGGATGTCGAGCCCCGTCTTCTCATCGCCGGTCGCCTCGAGCGCATCGAGGGCCTTCGTCGCCCGCAGCAGCGCGACGCCGCCGCCCGGAACGATGCCTTCCTGGGCCGCCGCCTTGGTCGCATGGAGGGCGTCCTCGACGCGCATCTTCTTCTCTTTCATCTCGGCCTCGGTCGCGGCTCCGATCCGGATGACCGCCACCCCGCCGGCCAGCTTGGCGAGCCGCTCCTGGAGCTTCTCGCGGTCGTAGTCGGAGGTCGTGACCTCGATCTGCTTGCGGATCGTCGCGATGCGTCCCTGGAGGTCAGCCTTGCGTCCCGCTCCCTCGACAATCGTCGTGTTGTCCTTGTCGATGATCACCTTCTTGGCCCGACCCAGCTCCTCGAGCTTGACGTTCTCGAGCTTCAGGCCAAGGTCCTCGGAGATGACACGTCCCCCGGTGAGGATGGCAATGTCCTCGAGCATCGCCTTGCG
>JBEIJP010000537.1:0-2829 GCA_040380245.1 Acidobacteriota bacterium
ACAGTAATGTGTTCAGTTGACCAGTACTAATCAGTCCATCGGCTTGACCATAAAATTTGCTCAGGCCAAGAGATGTCCTCGATTGAAAGATCAAGGCTTCAGTTGTTAGCAAGTCGCAGTGAAGCTTGCGCGCCAAGATGATTGCCTATTCAGTTGATAAGTTTTCCGGTGACTCTATCGGAGGGGTCCCACCCGTTCCCATCCCGAACACGGAAGTTAAGCCCTCTTGAGCCGATGGTACTGCGCGGGCAACTGCGTGGGAGAGTAGGTAGTTGCCGGAATTAATTTAACGAAAAGCCGCTCTGGAGTGATCTCCAGGGCGGCTTTTTGCATGTGGCTTATGAGTTGGAGTAGACTGGTCCAAAAGGAGGCGAGAGGATGGAGAGGAGGAGATTGAGCACGAAGATATGGGCGATCGCAGGGATCCTGTTCGGCCTGACTGGAAGTCTACTCGCCCAGCAGAAGATCGAAGATCGGGAGCGAAAAGCGGAGGAGTGTTTCGAAGCAGGCCAGAACGCGCACGAAGCGGGGGATTTGCGCCGTGCGATCGAACTCTACGAAGAGGCGGTAAAACTGGACGAGTCCCTCTGGCAGGCGGAGTATCAACTGGGGATGGCCTGGTTTGCTCTCGGGAAATGGTCATCATCGCGGAACGCACTTGAGAAGGTCGAATTACGACTGACATTATTACAAGACGCTGCCTCTGGAGCAGAAATCCGGCAGGTGTTGCTGCGGATCTCTCTGACGATCGCCCAGTCCTGGAGACGGGAGAGCAAGCGGGAGGAAGCGGCAGCCGCCTATCAACGAGCCTTGACTCGCGGAGCACCGACCACCCAGGTACGACTCAGTATGGCGGAGATGGCCCTGGAAAGCGGAGCGTGGCAAGAAGCCATTCAACAGGCAAGAGAGCTCGTGGCAAGCGCTGGAACGGGAGCAGCCCCCGCCTGGTCAATCCTCGGATTGGCGCTGATCGAGGCTGGACAAGCGGAGGAAGGGTTGTCGATTCTCGCCAAGGCGATCGAACTCAATCCGGATCAGGCGGCACTCCTCTATCGGCGCCGTGCCGACCACTGGTTGGTGCGCAAGGAATATCAACGTGCGATCTCCGATTTCCGAGAGGTCTTGTCAAAATCAGAGAGTGCTGAGGCAAGACAGCGGCTCGCCTGGGCGTTATGGCAGGACCGACAGCTGGAGGAGTCACTCGGCCAGTACCGTCAAGTACTGGCCAGTGAGAGCACCAATCGACAAGCGAGGATGGCGGTAGCGACGCTGCTAATTGAACTGGGGAGAGGATCCGAAGCGGTGGCGGAGCTGGAGAAGCTGATTGAAGCCGAGCCAAATCGACCTGATCTCCACGCCCAACTCGCAGACCTCCTGGTCGCGACCGAGCCAGAGCGGGCCCTCAAACTCTATTTAGCCGCGATCCGTCTGGAGCCGGAGCGGGTGAGCCACCGGATAGGTCTCGGAAGTGCCCTGGTCCGGCTACGGCGTATGACCGAGGCGGTACCCGTTCTGCGGCAAGCCCTCCAGATGAACCCATCGGATGAGAAGATCTACTATGCTCACACCAACCTGGGAACCGCTCTCTTTGAATTGAACGATTTTGCTGGAGCGCTGGAAGAATTTCGTTGGATATTGGACCATCAAGCGGAAAGTTCGCGCATTCCTGTGACCCTCTATTTTTTGGCGATCTGTCATGATCGCCTGGGGGCTTACCAGGAAGCACTCGAGACCTACGAACAATTTCTCCAGCGGGCCACCAGAAGCAATCAACTCGAGATAGAAAAGGTCCAACTTCGCTTACCCAGCTTGCGCAAGCAGATTCAAGATGGAAAGGGGAGGCGCAAGTGAGGTACTGGGCAAGGCAGAAAGGCGTCGGGTGGGGCATGCTGCTTCTGTTGATCGCGACGGGGTGGCACGGGGGGCAGGCTCAGACCAGGCGCGATCACTTGACGGAGAAGGAGGTTGCCCTCGTCCGTGAATACCAGGAGCTTGACCTTCGGGTAGAGGTCTTTCTGCGGGCAGCGGAAAGAAGACTGCTGGTGCTCACCAATCCAGAGCCGAAGCAGAAGAAAAAGGAAGAGGAACTCTGGGGGCCGCTGCCAACCGGAAGCCGGTTGGAACTCCTGCAGGACTATCGACGAATTCTCGAGGAGTTGGAAGAGAAGCTCGACGACACGCTCAATCTCGACCCCCGCAATCCCTTATTGAAAAAATCGCTCAAGAAGGCCAAAGAGGGCGCAACCGGTCACCTGACCGAGCTCCGCACCCTCACCTCCCGCTTGACCGACCGGGCGGAGCAGAAGGCCCTTGCCCTCGCCATTGAAGAGGCAGAGCGAGTGGCGGCTGCCAGCTTCTGATTTATCATACAAGAAGCGGGGCAGTGGGATGTCCGTGCTCGCTGCATATTTGATTGGGCACCTCGCCGGCAGGTTCATCTCTTCCGGATAACTGTCTGAATCGCCGCCTCGGCCAGTGATGCCATAATTTTGTAGCCTTCCGCGTTTGGATGAAGGCCATCGTTGGCCAATTCCGCTTTGAGCATCCCCTTCTCATCGATCATGCGGCTATGGTAGTCCAGGTAGTGATGTCCAGCTGTGCGGCAATAGTTACGGAGCCACTCGTTGAGCTTGAGGATCTCTTCGGGTGGGCGGCTCTCCGAGACTTTACGTGCTCCGTAATCGTGAACGGGGAGGATCGAAGAGAAGATCACCTTAATGCCATTGGCGCGGGCGAGTTCAGCGATCGAGGCATAGTTGTGCTGGATCATCTCCGGGGTCATTGGGCCCGTGTTCCCCGCCAAGTCATTGGTACCAGCCAGGAGGATCA
>JBEIJP010000538.1:0-2825 GCA_040380245.1 Acidobacteriota bacterium
AGATCGGCCAACCGATCTTCGACTGAGCTCCCAAAGTAACCGGCCTTGCGTCCAACGCTGCGTCCCCATTTCACCTTCCAGCCAAAGTGGCGAATGGTCTGCTCGGCCTTCTGCAGGAGGTCCGGGTCGCTGACCGGGGTCGCGGGCGAGATCAGTCCCACCGTGTTGCCCTCGACCAGCCGCTTGGGGCGGATCAGGGGACGGCGGGCTGGCGCGGCAGAGGTCTTCGCCGGGGTCGGCCTGGCCCCCTGGGCCAGCCCGCTCACACTCGTGTGAACGGCGAGGGGGGCGCCGGCCAGGCCAGCCAGAAGCGCTCTTCGTTGCATAGATCATCTCCTCCAGATGAGGGGCTCAGGACAGGTCATTCTTGATCGTGGGAGAGAGGGGGCAGGGAAGCCTCCCTCTCTCCCACGGAGGCAGGGACGGTTAGCGGGCGGTGTGAGTCCGCAACCGGTCGAGCGTGGGGACGAGGATCGTCGGCGCCGCCGCGCTGCCCGCCCCACCTGCCTTGGTGTTGAGGGTCGCGACCTCTCCCAGCAGCGAACCGAGCTTCGCCTCATACCCGTCCAACTCCCGCTTCTGATCGGCGTAGACCTCCCGGACCCCCTGCGTTGGAGCTCCGTCCCCGTCGGCCGCCACATCGTGCAGGTAGCAGATCCGCGAGTAGAGCCTGGTTCCTCCCTTGAAGGCGAGGATGTCGTAGACGACCTCGGCGGCCGGATTGTGCATCTCGGCTTCGAGCGCGTCGAGCTTCGCGACGAGGGCCTGTGACTGCTCGATCAGCGCGGGCAGGGCCGGTCCCGTCTGTTGCCGGAGCAGGTCGTTGCGGGCGGTGAGCTGGCGACGAACCGTTCGCAGCTGCCGCACCAGCAACGTCAAGAGCGAGACATCGTCCCGGATGGCGAGGGCGGTCTGAAGTTGCGCCGTATACTCCGCCGCGCTCAACGTGACGCGAGGGTCAGGCAGCAGTTTGAGGCTCGCCGTCCCGGCGACCTTCTCGCCGATGCGCAGACGCGCCTGGTAGAGTCCGGGAATCGCCATCGGTCCGAAGACGGGCCCGCCGAAGTCGAGCTTGCCGTTCTCGATCAGCTCGGCTCCCGTGTACTGAAGGTTCCAGACCGCGAGGTTGACGCCGGGCTGGCGCGTCAGCTGCGCGGCGTTGATTGCCCGCGCCTCTCCTTCCAGGCTGTCCGAGTAGCCGATGGCGGGGCGTCGCTCGCTGCTCAGCGTCGTCACCAGCCGGCCCGCGTCATCAAGGATCTCGATCGAGACCGGCTCCTTGGTCGCCTCTTTCAGCCAGTAGTAGATGACGGCTCCCTGAATTGGGTTCTGCCCGCTGAACTTGTCGCCCGGGCCGCGACTGGACTGCCAGCGGGTCGCGTCCGGGACCGGGAAGAGGTGCTGGGCCTTCTCCCGGACTTCGGAGGTCCATTGACGCAGGACGGAGAGATGATCGAACGCCCAGATCGACCGTCCGTGTGTCCCGACGACCAGCGTGTTGTCGCGGATCGCCAGGTCATGGACGGCGACCGTCGGCAGGTTGAGCTTGAGCGGCTGCCAATTGCGCCCGCCATCGGTCGAGTAGGAGACGCCCCGCTCCGTACCCAGGTAGAGCAGCTGCCGGTCGACCGGGTCTTCCCGGACGGCGTGCAGGTAGTCCTCCCGCGGCAGCGATCCATCCAGCCGCTCCCACGTCGCGCCAAAATCGGTCGTCCGATAGAGGTAGGGGGTCGCATCGTCGAGGCGATGGCGGTCGACGACGACGTAGGCCGTCCCCGCGGCGTGGCGCGAGGCCTCGATCATGCTGACTGTTCCCCACTCCGGCATCCCCGGGATGGCGGCAGTGACGTTCTTCCAGTTCCGCCCTCCGTCTCGTGTTACGTGGACCAGCCCGTCATCGCTCCCCACCCAGATGGTGTCCTTGACGAGCGGCGACTCCGCTACGGCGAAGATCGTGCAGTAGGTCTCGACGCCCGTATTGTCTCCGGTGATCGGTCCCCCGGCCCACTGCTGCTTGCTCCGGTCATTGCGCGTCAGATCGCCGCTGATCGCCTGCCACGTCCGCCCCCCATCCGCGGTGCGGAAGAGGACATTGCCACCGTGGTAGACCACCTTCGCGTCATGCGGCGAGACGTGGATCGGCGCTGTCCACTGAAAGCGATACTTGAAGTCGGCGGCTCCGTGTCCCGAGGGATCTTCCGGAAAGACGGTCACGTTGCGGGCCTGTCCTGTGCGCTTGTCGAACCGCGTGAAGATCCCTCCGTACTCTCCCGCATAGACGATGTTGGGGTCGGACCAGTCGGAGACGACCCAGCCGGCCTCTCCTCCACCGACTCCGTACCAGTCGGTGTTACGGATCCCCCCGCTTTGCAGGCTGTGGCTCGGCCCTTGTGCCGTCCCGATGTCCTGCATCGACCCCGCGATCATAAAGGGAGTTCGCGTGTCGACGCTGACGTGGTAGAACTGGCTGATCGGCAGGGCTGGCGCCGTCCAGCTCTTTCCGCCGTCACTCGAGACGTCGACTCCGCCGTCGTTGCCGGTGATCATCCGCTTCGGGTTGGTCGGATCGAACCAGACGTCATGATGGTCGCCGTGGTGGATTCCACGAACGAACTCGAGTGACTTGCCCCCGTCGATCGTTCGCAGCATAGGCACGCTCGGGAACCAGGCCTCGTTTGGATTGGTTGGATGGACCGTGACCGTCGTGTAGTACCAGGCCCGCTGCCGCAACAGGCGGCTCGCGTTGATCAGTTGCCAGGATCGTCCGCCGTCATCCGATCGGAAGAGTCCCCCTTTCTCCGCTTCGATCAGTGCGTAGACGCGCT
>JBEIJP010000539.1:0-2795 GCA_040380245.1 Acidobacteriota bacterium
CACGAGCCCCCGCGCAAGACCCGAGGGGCATTGTCGTCATCGGTGAGCCACGCCGAGCCGTCGGTTGGCGCACCCTCGTAGTTTTCGTGCCAATGATCCTCGACCCACTCAAAGACATTGCCGTGCATATCGAACAGTCCAAACGGATTGGGCTTCTTCTGCCCTACCGGATGGGTCTTTCTGCCGGCGTTGTAAGCAAACCAGGCATAGTCACCCAGCTTCGATTCGTCATCACCAAAACTGTACTCGGTCGTCGTTCCGCCCCGCGCGGCATACTCCCATTCCGCTTCAGTAGGAAGCCGGTACGTTTTTCCACTAAGCGTCGAGAGCTTTTGGCAGAACTCTCTGGCGTCAAACCAGCTGACATTCTCGACGGGTCGATCATCTCCTTCGAATACCGCACGCCTGGTTCTCATAATGGCAAACCACTGCTTCTGCGTGATCTCGTACTTACTGATCTTAAATGCCCGAATCTTTACCCGATGAACAGGTTTTTCATCATCTTGGCCTGTAGACGATTCCGAGCCCATGAGGAACTCGCCCGCCGGGATCTCGACCATGTTCTTCTCCAACAGCTCGATCTCATGGCGTGCTTCCAATCTCTCCTTGTACTTTGAGTACCATTCAAATCGGATCGCCACCAACGCGAGGATGACCACCGTAATTCCCACGGTAATCAGCGACCTCTGTAGTATCTTCAGAGATCTCTGCCGCTTCAGTTCCTGGTCGCTGGAATCAAGAAACTCTCGCTCAATGTCCGCCAGATCGGCCACGCTCCTCTTCCGCCAGTCGAGCGCCTCCTGGAGCCTCGTGCCGCGGTAGAGCAGTTCCCGATCGCGGCTGGCGTTGATCCACTCTCTGGTGGCCTCGGTCAGGCGGTGCTGGATCAGCAGGCCCGCCCGATCCTCGTCGACCCACCCGCGCAGCCTTGGCCAGCCCCGGATGAGCGCCTCGTGCGAGACATCGACGATCCCCTCACGTTCGTCGCGGCTCGTCGTCAACAGCCGCTCGTTGGTGAACTGAGTGACGACGGCCTCGACCTCGCTCAATCCATCCGTCCGCGAAGTCATCTCGCTCAGCGCGGCTCGCCGACGCGTGTCCTCCGTTCCCTGGCCTGGTTGGGTCAGCCGGAGCATGAGCCGCCGGACAATCTCCTTTCGCGCGGGCGACAACGCCTGGTAGATCGACTCGGCCTTGTTGGCCAGGGCCTCCCTGACACCTCCACTGCGGTCATAGTCACGGAGCGTCATGACATTCCCGCTTCTCCGCTTCCAGACCTCCAGCAGGGCATACTCGAGAAGCGGCAGCGATCCCGGCTGGTGGCGTACCTCCTCGATCATTCGATCGAGCAGCTCCGATTCCACCTTGACGCCGACCAGTCTCGCCGGCCCCTCGATCGCCTCCTTGAGATTCTCGTCCGACATCGGTCCAACGAGGTACTGGTGCGACGACATCCGCGCGGCCAGGCTGTCGTAGCCGGCACACTTGTGGTAAAAATCGGCCCGCATCGTCAGGATGACCAGGCAGCGATTGTCCTGCGCGGATGAGGCGTAGAGGAGGTTCTCCAGAAATCTTCGCCGCTCGGCCTCATCCTGACAGAGCGTGAAGACCTCTTCGAACTGGTCGACGACGATCACCACCTTCCGTCGACGCTCCTGTTCCGGCGAGAGCCCCTGCCTCGACATCTGGAGGATGATCCCCTTGTGGAGACCGCTCTCTTTCTGACGGAGCTCCTGCTCCATCGCGGAGAGGTCGGCCGGACCGTACTCTTGACTGACCAACCGCAGCAGCTTGATCGCCAGTTCCGAGATGGGCTGAGTTCCCGGTCGCAGGACCACGAAGATCCACTCGCCGCTCTGCGGCAAGGCGTTGTCGCGCAGGGCCGGGATCAGTCCGGCGCGGACGAGCGAGGACTTGCCGCTGCCCGAGGCCCCGATCACCGCCAGAAAGTTGGACGCCTTCAGCTTTTCCACCAGACGCTGGACGTCGGCTTTCCGACCGAAGAAGAGCTGCGCGCTCTCCTCGTCGAAGGTGTCCAGGCCGAGATAGGGGACGATCCCGGTCGCCGGACTGGGGACGGTCGACGGACCGCCATCGCGGGGTCCGGGCGCGGTTCCGTTGATCGAGCAGACCAGCAGGTGCATCGCCCGTGGATCACTGACTCCGTGACGCAGATCGACCCACGTCCGACTATTCAAGAAAGGAGGGATGAGGCTGGTATCGAAGGGGTCGGTCAGGCCGGGCAACAGCACCGGGGTCAGCCGGTACTCGCGCGAGGCGGCGGCTCGATTCCGCACCAGATGGAGCTCCTCCTCCTGCCAGTTGCCGAGATTGTTGGGCCCGATAAACATCGCGCAGGTCGCCGAATCTCTGACCCCTCTCGCAAGCGCGTCCTGCCACCGCTCTCCTGGGATCAGCTGCTCCTCATCCAGCCAGGGTCTCAGCCCCTGCTCGCGGAGAAGTCGCGCGATTTCGCGAATGACCGGCTTGTCCTGACTGTTGTGCGAGAGGAAGACGTCAAAAAGGCAACTCATGGCTTGGTTCCCTGGTGGTCTCGCGTTACGCCCCGGGTTCCATCCAACCATCGAGCCCGCTGGCGCTCTGACGGCGGTGCGATCCGAGAGGCAAATCGGCCTGCCCGGCGGGGTCCGGGCGAATCAAGATTCCCACATCCAGCCAGACCCGGTCAATCCTCATCGTGACAAGCAAGCGCTGTACATTCCACTGAGGTCTGCTCTTCTCCCACGACGTTCCATTCGCTTCGCAATGCACTCGACGTCTGCCGTTTTATCAAC
>JBEIJP010000540.1:0-2791 GCA_040380245.1 Acidobacteriota bacterium
ACGGGCAGGCTGGACGAGAAGACCTGGTCGGCCATGGTGGCGACGTTTCAGGCGCGCCGCCCGACGGGACAACGGCGCGGAGCGAGCACAGATCTCGTTCTCGCCCCTTCTGACGACTTCTTCGATCGATCGCGCCCCCTCTCGCTCCGGTTTGTCGATCGTCAGGCGCACGACGCCTACCAGCGGATGTGTCAGGCGGCCCGGGAAGCGCTCGGGGACGAAGCCCTCTCCAGCCACGGTCTGAAGATCGTCTCGGCCTATCGCAGTCCGAGCTACCAGGCCGCCCTCCGCCGCCGCTCTCCCCGGGCCGGTCGCGCCACCCTCGCCGTCAACAGTCCTCACTTTACCGGTCGGGCCCTGGACCTCTTCGTTGGGGGCGACCCGGTCAGCACCGCCGACTGGAATCGACGCCGCCAAGTCGATACCCCACTCTACCGTTGGTTGGCCCGGCATGCGCATCGATTCGGCTTTGTGCCCTACTTCTATGAACCGTGGCACTGGGAGTATCGTGGCGAGGAGTCTGCGGCTCGCCAGGCCGCCCCTTCGGAACTGGTCGAGGTCGACACGCCCTGAGATCCCTCCCACGGGGTCCCGCGCACGATCCCTTCATGGAATGAGGATTGCTCGTGATTCATCCCAGGGGGGGCCGGTGATGGCAAGATCTGACCGACCGAGAGGGAAACGATTCCGGGTAAGATCCCGCAGCGTCCGCGCTGGCGATACTGGTGATACTGGCGATAGAGGACTCAGCGGAGCTATTGTCGGCCTTCTGTTTCTACTTGGGTGCATGGTCGGTCTGGGGGTGGGGGGGGAAGAGTTCCGGGCACAAACGGCGCGAGGAGGACTGAACCCGCAAGGCCTTGCCCTGCCCCCGTTGAATGCGGCCGAGATGAAAGAGGCCAGGGAGCGGTTGGCAGCCCTTGGGTATTGGATGGAACCACTCGCCAAGCCGGGGGACGAGTTCTTCCGACAGGCGATCATCGCCTTTCAAAAGGTGGAACGTCGCCCCCGAACCGGGAAGTTGACGGCCATCGAGCTGCAGGTCCTGCGGCAGGCAAGCCCGCCAGTGCCCCGCGAAGCCGGGCCATTTCACATCGAGGTCGATCTCGACCGGCAGATCGTCCTGGTGGTCGCTCCGGATGGGATCGTGATCCGGGCTGTCTCGACCTCGACCGGCTCGGGGGAGCGTTTCACGGAAAGTGGATGGACGCGACGCGCCATCACTCCAACGGGCCGTTTTCAGATCATCTACAAGATTCCTGGGCTCAGGAACAGTCCGCTGGGAAGCCTCTACTACCCGCTCTACTTTTTCGATGGAACAGCCTTTCACGGCAGCCCTTCCATCCCCATCCGACCTGCGAGCCACGGATGCGTCCGGCTGCCCATGTCAGTGGCCCGAGAGTTCTACCACCTGGTGCCGAGCGGCACCCCGGTCTTAATCTACTCCATCCTGGATCTGTCAGCGGGTTCCGCTGTCTCGGACTCCCCTCGCCAATCGACTGGAAGGATGAGCGTGGGAACCCCGCTCGACTGCTGATTCTCTTCCCGCCAGATGGCCACCACCGCCTGCGCCAGGGCGAGCACGACCGGTCCAATGAAGAGCCCCAGCAGGCCAAAGGCCTGGACTCCCCCAAGCAACGAGAGAAAGACGAAGAGTGGATAGAAACGGACCTGGCTGCTGATGACAAACGGCCGCACCACATTGTCGGCCAGTCCGATGACACCCGCCCCCCAGGCCAGCAGTACCACCCCTTTGAGCCAGCTCCCCTGCACGAAGAGAGAAACGACGGCCGGCCCCCAGATGATGGTCGGTCCCACCAGCGGCACAAACGAGAAGAGGCCCGCCGCAATGCCCCACAAGACCGGCGAGGGGAGGTCGATGGCCCAGAAGGCGAGCGCCGTCAGTCCTCCTTGGGAGAGTGCGACTGCCAATCCACCATAGACGCTCGCCGTGATCGTTCGGCCAATCTCGTAGCGGAGACGGTCGAGCTGGCTACGCTGGAGCGGAACCAGCCCCGCCAGTCGGTCATAGATCTCCCCTCCATCGCGAAAGAGGAAGAAGAGGGTGGAGAAGGCGATCACGCCATCGACGACAAGGCTGACTAAGTCACCCAGCAGCGACGCAGCGTCGTTCAGAAACCGCTGACTCACCCCGCGAATCCGCTCGAGAAGGAGCGCCTGGAGATCGACCTCGACCGTCCCCAAATACCGCTGCAACCATCCGGTCAGTCTCTCACTGACGTGGGCGAGCCAGGGCACCCACCCTCCATCCTGGGCTGTCTGCTCACTCAAACTCTGGTAGAGGTCCGCCAGTTCCTGCCTCACTGCTGCCCCAAGCAGCAGGAAAGGGAGGAGGATCGTCAAAAGGACCAGCAAGGTGGAGACCAGGGCGGCCAAGGCCGGACGGCCCAGCAGGCGTTCGAGGCGATGGTGAATGGGGTAGCAGACAATCGCCAGCAGGACCGCCACGGTGATCGGCTTGAGGAAGGGCTCGGCGATTCGGTACCCCAACCAGCCAACCAGCAGCAAGAGCGCGAGAAGGAAGAGAGTATGGCTCCAGCGGCGCAGCGGGGGGGGAAGAATGGAGGATTCGTCAGGATTGAACATCGGTTTGATTCCGGAAGACAGGGCAATCCCCAGGGGATCCTCCTCAGCAGATCCACCCATCTGGCCTACACGACGATCTGGACGCTGGACTTAGCGTTGTCCGCGCCCGAGCAGCCACCCAACCAGAATTCCGACTCCCACGCCAATCCCGAAGGTGACCGCCACCGCCGGGATCGGATCCTGC
>JBEIJP010000541.1:0-2778 GCA_040380245.1 Acidobacteriota bacterium
GCCATCACGACGCACTGCCCCCCCCCAATCGTCACCTCCCCGAGGTGAATCCGCGTGCCTTCGGGCCGGAACGCCCGAGCAGCCAGTTTGTAGGGACTGCTGACACGCACGACCCGGTTGACGCCTTCGAGCAGTTCCAGAGCGCGCAAGTCGGCGAGGCGAGACCCCACCGCTCCAAGGATCGTGTAACGCGATCCCGTCGAGCGGTGGATATCGTAGCCGAGCTGGACCAATCGATCGACCACCGCGACGATCTGGTCTTCGGTCGCGTTCTCTTCCATGACGATGATCATGCGTTACTCTTTCCGTTCCTCGTCACGAGAGAGGAGCTGGCTGGCGTGGATGCGCTCGATGCGACGCGCCTCGTCGATGACCCGCTCGAAGAGTCGCCGAATCGCCTCGGCATCGAGTGGCCCGCCGTTGGCCGCCGTGACATTGGCAATCACCTGCGCTTCCCGCTTCGGCGAGTAGATCTCCAGGGAGAGGCGTTGCTTGATATGTCCAATCTCGATGGCGCACTGAGTGCGTTCGTTGAAGAGTTGGACCAGCATCAGATCGATCTCGTCGATCCGTTGTCGCCAGCCCATCATCGCGGATTGGTCGTCTTCCTGGGAGCGTGGTGCGTTCGCGTCGGCCATGGTCGCCTGCGTCGTGGTTGAATTACCGAACCGCCGGGGTCTCCACCAGGAGAGAAGAGCGGATCAACGATGGAAAGAGGTCGGCTCAGGCAGGGGAGCTGGAGAGCCCGTCGGCGCCCCCCCTCAAGTGCCGAGTCAGCCGGGCGACCCGTTCGACGAGGTCCGGCTGACCCAGAGATTGCTCGATCTCGAGGACGAGACGGCTGCCGACGACGGCGCCCTCGGCGTACTGCCAGACCTCTTGGACGTGCGCCGGGGTGGTTATGCCAAACCCGACGGCGATAGGCAGGGAGCTCACTCGCCGAACCCGCTCGACCAGGGACGAGACCTGCTGCGACAACTCCGCGCGCATCCCTGTCACGCCGGTTCTGGCGACGACGTAGAGGAATCCGGTGGTCTGCCGGGCAATCATTTGGATCCGCTCATCAGTCGAGGTTGGAGCGACGAGAAAGATCGTATCGATGCCAGCTGGACGAAGTTGGTCGACCAGGGGCCCGGCCTCCTCCGGAATGAGGTCGGTGATCAGCACGCCATCGACCCCGGCGGTCCGCAGCCGCTCCCCGAGCGTCGACTGGTCGAGCTGAAGCAGGGGGTTGTAGTAGGTGAAGAGAACAATGGGAACGTCGCTCTGTCGTCGGAAACGCTCGACCAGCGGGAGGATCTCGGCTACGCCCAGGGGCTGTTGCAGCGCCCGCTCGGAGGCCCGCTGGATGACAGGCCCATCCGCCATCGGATCTGAGAAGGGGATCCCCAGTTCGATGAGGTCGGCCCCGGCGTCGACGAGAGCGTACAGGAGCCGCTCGGTCGTCGCCAGATCTGGATCGCCGGCGGTCAGGTACGGGATGAAGGCGCGACGCCCATCCCGACGGATCGACTCAAACAGATGGGTAATTCGACTCATGAAGTCTCTACTTCTTTCCTTCGTAGGTGATTCGCCAGATCTTGTTGCCGCCGTCATCGACGATCAGGAGGGATCCGTCGGCAATCATCGTCACGCCGACAGGTCGACCCCAGACCTCCCGTCCCCGCTCGTCCGTCACCCATCCAGTCAGGAAGTTCTCATACCCTCCGACCGGTTTGCCGTCCTTGAAAGGGATCCGTACGACCTTATACCCGCTGCGCAAGGCACGGTTCCACGATCCATGAAAAGCGACGAACGCGTCTCCGACATACTCCTTGGGGAACATCTTCCCGGTGTAGAAGGTCAACCCCAGGGCCGCCGCGTGCGGCTCGACGAGAACATCGGGAACGATCGCTTTGGCGACCAGGTCAGGACGCTTTCCCGCCTGCCGGGGATCCTCATTCTGGCCGAGGTACGAATAGGGCCAGCCATAGAAGCCACCATCGCGAACCGAAGTGACATAATCGGGGACAAGGTCATCGCCGAGGCCGTCACGCTCGTTGACGGCGGTCCAGAGGGCCTTGGTCACCGGATTCCAGGCCAGACCGATCGGGTTGCGAATACCCGTCGCGTAGAGTCGATGGCCGGTCCCATCCGGGTTGTACTCACCGATGGACGCCCGGCGCGGATCTGCCTCTTCGTTGACATTGCTCTCCGATCCGACTGAGACATAGAGCTTCCGTCCATCCGGGCGGAAGAGCAGGTTGCGCGTCCAGTGTTGACGATATCCCTGCCCGGGCAGGTCGATGATCTTCTCCGGGGCGCCGGTCAGCGACGTCTGGCCAACCTCGTAGCGATATCGAACCACCGAGTCGGTATTGGCAATGTAGAAATACCCATCCTGGATCGCCATCCCGAAGGGCTGCGTCAGGTTCCCGACAAAGACAAAACGCTCTTTGGCGTTGTCGATCCTGCCGTCCCGGTTGGTGTCACGAAGCAGAATGATCTGGTTGGCGCGGGAGTCAGCCAGAAACAGGTCCCGGTTGGACGCTTCGATCAGCCAGCGGGGATTCTGAAACTCTCCCTCCGCGAAGACATCGATCCGAAAGCCTGGAGGAAGAGAGAGGGCCGCTCCCGTGGGCGCGGGGATCGTGCGGGGAGCGTTGGCCACCGCCTTGGTCTGAAAGGGCTTGGGGAGCGAATCGACCGTGATCAAAATCCGGTCCCCCACCTTCTGACTGATACTCGACCCGACCTTCTCTTCCGAAGCGGGTGTCTGCGCCGCGGCCGCCCCGCCGC
>JBEIJP010000542.1:0-2770 GCA_040380245.1 Acidobacteriota bacterium
AACAGGATCGGCTCCTGGTGTCCCAACGGGACACCGCATACCAGCCCAGGGCAACGCCCTGGGTACCGTCAACAGCATCCTCCAGCGTTCTGAAGGAACGCCGCATATTCGTGAATCGAGGGCGTCTGCCCAACCTCCGCGTTGCGGCGTTCCTTCAGAACGCCTGATTGGGGGGCCCCGGATACCCAGGGTTGCACCCTGGGCTGGTATGCGCCGCCCCTTCAGGGCGGAAGCTGATACGACCCTCCTGCTTGTCTCTCGCGTAAACTGAACGTGGTCCAACCATCAGAGGCTTGTGCCAGGGGGTGCTCAGATGTCGGTCTCCGGTATGTTTTGCCAACTTGCATCAATCATGATCGACTTTGCAAAAGCCCTGGTGGGAGGGGTGGGAGGGAGTTGAAGCCTTCTCGCGATTCGCGATTTCGGAGTAGACTGGGCATTATGGGCAAACGATTGATCTTCTTGGTGGTGGCAGCTGGAATGGGAGTCATCCTTTTCCAATTCTGGCAGGCGGGGTGGAGCTGGGAGGAGGTGTGGGAACGATGGCGCCCATCGGTTCCCGGGCGAGTCGCGACCTTGAGCGTAGCCGGTCCGGCGGAGCGACCGCGGCGTTCGGCCTACCAGCCATTCGGCGTCGCGGTCGATGACGAGGGAACGGTCTACTACACGGAGAGCGTGACGGGCGCGATCTACCGGATTCCCCCGGATGGAACGGCAGTTCGACTCAGCGCCGGGCTGGAGACACCCTCCGGCATCGCTGTCGACCCGCGAGAGGGGCGATTGATCGTCGCGCACACGGGGGCGCACACGATCATCAGCGTCGACCCGACAACAGGCGCGTGGAAGACGTTGGCGGGGCAATCCGGCGCCTGGGGAGAGGCCGATGGGAGTTGGGGAGAGGCGACCTTCAACGGACCGGTCGGGGTGGCGGTCGGGGGAGACGGGACGATCTATGTCGCCGACACCTACAACAACCGGATTCGGGTGCTCGCACCTGACGGGCAGGTCCGGACGCTGGTCCGCGGAGACGGGGATCTGCTCGACACGCCGTGCGGAGTTCTGCTCCTTCCGGCGGGACGAGACGGGCGTGGGGAGGAGTCGCTGCTGATTGCGGACACGGGCCACCACCGGATCCTGCGCCGAAGCCCGGACGGGCAGGTCGATGTCCTGACAGGATCGGGAGAGGGGATCGTCGTCGATGGTCCGTTGGCGAGTGCGTCATTTGCCGAGCCGATTGGGTTGATCGCGGATCGGGACGGGAGCGTCTGGGTGACCGACCACGCCGGCGCAACGATTCGTCGCCTCCACCTGCGGGGAGAGCGCCCACGGGTCGAGACGATCACCGGTCTCGCCGGGCGACCGGGGCTGGTAGTGGGGCGGCTCGATCGGGCGCGGCTCAACCAGCCCGCCGGGCTGGCACGACTCGGTCCGGGCCGCTTCGTCGTCGCCGATATGGGCAATGGATTGATCCGGGTGATCACGCCGGAGGGGGATCCCCGGGGAGACGAGATCGATCCCAGGCAGGCGCGGCTCGAGGCGAGCGAGTTGCGGCGGCAGGTAGAGCGAGGCTGGCCCTACGATCCACCAGAGGCGCCGCGCGATATCGCCGGGGTCCTCGGAGAGATCCGTGGAGAGCAGGGGGGAGATCGGGGGACAGACCGCGAGTCCTGGTTCCATGCCGGGCTCGACATCCCCGGGCCAATCGGCGAGACCGTCTACGCGCTGGCCACCGAGCGAGTCTCAAAGCCACTGGCGGTCATCGGAGTGGGGAGTGTCAGTGAGCGGGTCCGGCTCCCCCTCTTCGAGTACGTCCATCTGCGGGTGGGAAGGGACGCCGCCGACCGGCCACTCGATCGAGCCAGGGACGGGGCGTGGCGATTCGATCGGGATGACGACGGACAGCTCCGGGCCATCCGCCTCCGGCGCGGCACGGTCATCAAAGCCGGCCAACCGATCGGCACGCTCAATCGCGCGAGCCATCTCCACCTCAACGCGGGTCCGACGGGAGGGGAGATGAACGCGCTCCTCGCCGTGCCGCTCCCCGGGTTGAGGGACACCACCCCTCCGGTCATCGAGCGGGTGCGCTTGACGGACGAGGCCGGGATCCCCCTGCACGACCACTCGCCTCCTCGCGGCTCGCGTCGAACTCCGGGAGCGCCGGCCACCGTGTCGGGTCGTGTCCGCGTCGTCGTCCGCGCCTACGACCAGGTCGACGGGACCCGTCGGGACCGCCGACTGGGCCTCTACCGGCTCGGCTACCAGGTCGTCCAGAACAATGGAACCCCCCATCCCTCTCACCCCTCCCCGGTCTTCAATCTGCTCTTCGACCGCCTGCCCGACGACCCGGAAGCGGTGGGCCTGGCCTATGCCGTGGGGAGCCAGGCGGGCTATTCCGGTCGCACCATCTTCGACTATATTGTGACGAACCAGGTCCGCAACGGACTGGCCCGCGAAGCGTTTCTGGAGACGGAGACCTTGGCTCCCGGAACCTACCGCCTACGGGTTCTGGCGGAAGATCAGGCAGGCAACCAGAGCCTGGTCGAGGTCCCCATCCAGAAGACGGAGCCGTTCGACCGCCGGGTGGGAGAGGCGACACAAGAGGGGAGGAGAGATGATGGACGAGAACGATAGTCTGCCCGCCGAACGGCTGGCATTCGGGGTCTCCCGTGAACTGGCCCTGCACCGGGCCGGCTTGATCCGGAACCTTGAATACACCATCTCCCTTTACCTCGGGAAAGGCAAAAAGGAGCTGTCGGTCGACGGCGAGGTC
>JBEIJP010000543.1:0-2770 GCA_040380245.1 Acidobacteriota bacterium
CCGAGATCGGATAGTAGCGGTCAAGGTAGGTCCCACTCTCTCCAACCAGCGCCGCCAGTCCCGGAGCCGCCCCCAACGGCGCCACCAGCCCTGTCGGAAACGGATTCCCAATCGAGATCGTCGGCACCGTCGTGTTCGCCTGCGTGTTGACTCCTCGCGTCGAGAAGGTCGGACTCAACCCCAACCCGCTGACCGTGTCTCCCTCGTTGAACGGCGAGATGTAGTTCAGAGCCGCTCCTCCCCGCACCACCGTCTTGTCATTCACCTGGTAGGCAAACCCCAGCCGCGGTCCGAAATTGTTCCAATCCGTATCAAACTGTCCCCGGCCATCCGTGTTCGTCCCGACAAAGAGAAACGCTCCCGACCGCCCTGTCGTCGGCTCCTTCGCGTTCGGATCGAAGTTCAGCAACCGGTTGAAACGATCTGTCCGCGGCAGGTGCAGGTCGTAACGCACTCCCAGATTGAGCGTCAGCCGTCGCGTCACCTTCCAGTTGTCCTGCACGTACAAAGCCAGGTAGGGCCGGGACTCCGCCACCGCCGCGTCGTTGCTCAACGTCGAGACCGCCGGAAATCCCAGCAGCAAACTCGCGATGCTATCGCCCGTATTGTTCTGTCCAACCGTCGGCCCCGAGAGAAACCCCTGGTTGAAACTGAACTGTCCCGAGACCGCACTCGGCTGAAATGTGTTCTGGTGCTGCACCCGGAACTCGCTCCCCACCTTCCACTCGTGCCCCCCGCTCACCTTGGTCAGACTCCCCTGGAAGGTGTAGATGTTGACCGCCCGCCGAATGAAGTTGCCAACGGGCGTCCCAATCGCTGAGTACCCCGCGATGTCGAACCGTGGAAAGGCCGTGTCCGGAATGTACCCTGGCAATCCGAGCGCCCCCATGTTGACCGGCTCTCCACTCCCTGGAGACTTTCGGTCCGTCGCGAATCTCGACAACCCTGCCCGTAACGTCATCACCAGAGTCGAACTGAAGGTATGCACATCCTGCAACATCGCGTTGTGCGCGACGAAGGTCAGCGCGCCGAAGTTCGGCGACGCGTCGTTGCCAAACAGGTTGGCGGGCGTGTTGTCGCTGCGGTTCTTTGAATACCGAAACGAGATTGTGTTCGCCGCACTCACCGTCTGATCGATCCGATTGTTCAACTGATACTGGCTCAGCCGGTTCGGCTCCTGGGTAATATAGTTGTTCGCCTGCGTGAAGGCGTTCGACGGTGTGGTGTTGGGCAACGGCGTCAAGGCCAGCAACGCGCGCGCCGTTGGACTGATCCGATTCTCTGGAATGATGTTCCCCGTAAACTGCGTTCGAATGAACGCTCCTGCCCCATTCGACCGTGTCGTCAACGGATCGAAGATCGGCACCACATTCCCACTCGTGTCCCGCAGATTCGAGAAATCTCCCCGACGCTGCGCCGCGGTCGGGACTGTCAAAAAGACCGGGTCGATTCCCGTGACGCGCCGGACCCCTTCATAACTGCTGAAGAAAAAGGATCGATCCCGGCCGTCATATACTTTCGGAATCCGGATCGGCCCTCCAATCGTCCCCCCGAACTGGTTGAATCGGAACTTCCCCTTCTTTCGCCGCGCCCGATTGGCGAAGAAGTTGTTGGCGTCCAGCGCGTCGTTCCGCAGAAATTCCCAGACCGTTCCGTGGAAGGCGTTCGTCCCTGACTTGATGCTGACATTGACGATCGCTCCCCCGGAGTTCCCAAACTCCGCCGAGTAGTTGTTCGTCTGGACCTTGAACTCCTGCACCGCGTCGACCGTCGGATGCAGCGCGATCTGGCCAAAACTTCCCCCGTTGTTCGGCACGCCGTCGACCAGCACCTCGTTCGTCAGCGACCGCCCCCCATTCGCCTTGAAGAGCGACGGGTTGATCGAACTGTCCGCCTGCTGCACGAAGAAATTGTCCTGATTCGGAATCACCCCCGGACTCAGCGCCACCAGATTGAAGACCCCCCGCGCGTTGAGCGGCAACCCGACGATCCGCGTATTGTCGACCACCAGGCCTAGCGACGAACTGCTCCCCTCCAGCAACGGCGGCGCCGCCGTCACCTCGACCGAGTCTGTCACCTCCCCCGAGGTCAGCACGAAGTCGATCGTCGCCCGCTGCTCCACCTGCAGCCCTACCCTGCGGACCATCCGCTTGAATCCAGGCCTCGTCACTCCAATCTCATACTCCCCCGGATTCAACTGCGGCACCACGTAACTTCCCGCCTCTCCCGTCGTCGCCGTCGCCACCCGGTTCGTCCCCACATTCGTCACCGTCACCACCGCCCCCTGCACCACCGCCCCTCGCTCATCCACCACCACCCCGACAAATGTCCCTGTTGCCGTCTGCCCCCATCCCACCACCGCGACCAACGCCGCTATCATCATCGACAGTCCGATCTTCATATGCTCTGCTCCTTTGCTGCCCGACGATTCATTCCCACACTGCTTCCCATTTCTTATCCAGACCTGCTGCTCGCTCTTCTTGAGACTCTTTTGGAGATCGTTTCTTGGTTTGACGGCGGCTACTATACCGGTTACTTACCAATTGTCAAATAAATTCGCGGGTGGTCGGTAAATTTCGTGGTAAACTGCGCGCCGGGACTGGTAAAGTAGTCTGGTTATCACTGATCGGGTCGAGACTGAATCAGTCGGGACTGGATCAGAAGACCGGGTCAAAGGAGAGCGGGAAGCGGGGAGAGTCGAATGATGAGGGTGGGTCGTCTACTCAGCGCGGGATTGAAGCACGAGCAGATTGCGGAGGAGCTGGCGGCG
>JBEIJP010000544.1:0-2769 GCA_040380245.1 Acidobacteriota bacterium
CTCTTTGGCAATGACCCAGTCAGGCTGAATCCCTCCGGGCGGCACGGCGGCAGAGCCGTCGGCAGACCGGGAGGTGTCCCGTCGTACGCCAGGCCCCGGGGCGAACGGCAGCCGGAAGGAGAAGCGGGCCGTCGGCAGGTCGACCTGCTCCCGCCACCGATTGGATCCGGGGAGGCTCCCTGCGTACTCACGCTGAATCGACCGACCCGATGGAGTGTAGTACCGCGCGGTAGTGAGGGTCAGCCCCGTTCCCCCCCGCAGCCGGAAGACATTCTGCACCAGCCCCTTGCCAAAACTCTCCTCGCCAATGATCCTGGCCCGACCGTGATCCTGCAGGGCGCCAGCGACGATCTCCGAGGCGGAGGCGGTCTCGCGATCGATCAGCAGGACCAGGGGGAAGGTCTCTGGATCGGTGTTCTCGGATCGATAGATCTGGGGAACCCGGCGCCCTTCGCGTCCGCGCACCGCCACGATCTCGGTTCCCTGACCGAGAAAGGTCTCGGCCACCTGGACCGCCTGCTTGAGCAACCCTCCCGGATTGCGGCGCAGATCGAGGACCAGGGCCTCCATTCCCTCCTGCTTCAACTCCGCAATCGCCGCGTGCAGCTCGCGGGTGGTCTCGAGGTTGAAGCCTCCCGTCAACCCCAGATACCCGATCCCCTCCCGTAGAAAGAAGGCGTTGCGGACGGATGGGTATGGCACCTCATCCCGCTCGATCCGCACAGTGAGGGGGGCCTCGCTCCCGGCACGCTCGACCGTCAGTTCGACCTCCGTCCCCCGCTCCCCACGCACCTTCGCCAGGAGGGTCGACTGCGTCCACAGCTCCGTCGACTGGCCATCCACCGCCAGAATCGCGTCTCCATAACGCAATCCCGCGAGATCTCCCGGCAGGCCCCGCTCCACGCCAATGACGTAGAGCCGCTGGTTCCGTTGGTTGACGGTCACGCCGATTCCGTAAAACTTGCTGTTCTGCTCATTCTGCATCTCACTGAACTCCCGGCGGTCAAAGAAGTTCGAGTGAGGATCGAGCGCGTAGAGCATCCCTCGGATGGCCCCGCGCCCCAGCCGATCCCAGTCCGGCGGCACCGGATAGCGCGTGTCGATCTTTCTCGCCAACCACTCATATTCGTCGATCAACGGGTTCTCCTCCTGACTCTCCACCGTCGACCGTGGCTCTTCACCCAAAATCCCTCCCACCAACGCGCCCAGAAGAACGAGCCCGGCCAGTCCACTCCACCAAACGATCTCCTCTCGTTCCTTTTTGCTCATGCCCTTCTTGCGTCGCCCGACGACCCCTTCCATGCCTTCGATTCGCCTGCTGCTGATCGCTCCGAATTGTACCAGACCTCCCCCAACTTGACACCCACCCCTCTCGGATGGCATTACTTGACTGTACGGTCAGATAATAAACACAACGGCCAAAAGTGGCCGATGGGGGATCAATCAAAGAGAGCTCCCCCCTGGGAAGAAGGAAACGGAACGTGCATATGGCGGCAAAGCAGTTTGTGCAGGAGTTGGAAGACCAGCGGAAAGAGCAGTTGATCCGGGCCACCTATGAAGAGGTGGCCGAGAAAGGATATTCAGCGGTTACGTTGCAGGATATCGCGACACGGGCAGGGGTGAGCAAAGGATCGACGCTCTACTATTTTCCCTCGAAAGAGGATCTGTTTTTAGCGGCGTTGGAGTGGATGATCGAACAGATGCACGAGCAGCTCCAGCGGGCGGTCGACTCGGTCCGCGACCCGGTGGCGCAGGTCCGGGCGGCGATTGGCAGCATCTTTGGCAGTGCGCCGGGCAGCCGGCAGTTCTTCCTGGCCTATTCTGACTTCGTCAGTCTGGGGACACGGAACAAGCGGTTTTACGATTTGAACACACGGTTCTACGAGGGATGCACCTGCATCGACCAGGAGATCATCGTTCGGGGGATGCAGTCAGGCCAGTTTCGGGTGATCGATGTGGACGAGGCGAGTTCGATGATCCGGGCATTGATCGATGGATTGATGCTCCAGTGGTTCTTCTCGCCGGAGGCAAACTTCGAGACCTATCGGCTTCGCTGTGAGCGGGTGATTCTCGCCTATCTCACCGGAGAGGCGATCACCCCCGTGCTCGCAACCCCGACATCGGCTTGAGGGAGGCGACCCATTGCCCCCCCCTGCTTGTTGGGAAAAGGGGCGAGGCGTCGACCAGACCAATCAGTGTTTGCGCCGGTTCAGATGGATTCACCATCTGGCCAATTAACGATAATAAGAAGAAGAGAGAAGGAGATTCGACATGAGGACAGAGACTCGACAGAGAGTGGATCGGCTGCTTCCACGCGCACTGAGGGCATTTGGGTTGGCGGGATTCCTGGCCATGACCACGCTGGCACAGGGGCTGGAGCAGAAGGTGCTCTTCCACATCGACGGGAAGGTCGGTGCGGAGGTGGTTCGAAAGGGCAGCTATGTGCTGATCGTTCCGGAGGCGATGCAGGGTACGGCCGAGATCAAGGTCGGGAAACGGACCATTTCCATTGCCTACAGCAAGCAGGTGATCGAGACGCCGGCCGGCTCGGACCGGGTCACCTACAAGATGAACGAGGATGGATCGAGGTCGGTTGCCACCATCACCCCGAAGGGACAGAAGTTCACCCTGGTGATCGGCTCCTGAAGGGCTGACCGCGTCAGGGCCGCCTCTTCCAGGGAAGCAGCGGAAGCACGCCGGCCAGAATTCCCCAGACATAGGGGGGGAGGGATAAAAGCCCTCCCCCCCCCCCCCCCCCCCCCCCCCCCC
>JBEIJP010000545.1:0-2766 GCA_040380245.1 Acidobacteriota bacterium
CCCGCCTGCAGAGCACGAAAGAGTTCTCCGCCCGAATTGACCTCGATGTCGATTCCCGCCTCCCGAACGACGCGCAGGATCCCCAGCAGGTTGTTGGCCTTCGAGGCGTAGCAGAGCTTGAGGCGGGGGTGATGCGCGCGCGCCTCAAGGAGTCGCGCGATATTCTCGCGAATCCGTGGCGCGGAGACGACAAAGAGCGGCGTGCCGAAACGCTCGGCCAGCGCGAGGCTGTCGACCCCGTGTACGTGGAGATGGTGGTTCCGCGCTTCGAGGTACTGATCGATCGTCCAGGCCGGGACGGTCGCTTCCACGGTGTCAGCCTGCGCGGCAGAGGATGGCGCCCAACGATCAGTCATGCTCATTCTGCCCTCTTTCCCCGGGAGAGGAGCGCCTCGACCGCCGGCTGAACGACAAAGTCCTTCTCCCGCAGAGCCTCCAGCGCGATCTCCCGCGAGACGGCTGCCTGGCGCATGACCATGGCGACCCGGAGATCCCACTCGGCCGCTTCGAGGAGGCTCGACGCCTCCTCTGGAGCCATCTGGCATTCGACCTCGAGGATGCCCACCGCGCGTTCCCGTAGTTTGGTGTTGCGGGGCTGCAGATGGGTCATCCGGTTGCCTCTGACATAGCCCAATCGCACCATGGCCATGGTCGAGAGCATGTTGAGAATCAGCTTCTGGGCCGTCCCCGATTTGAGGCGCGTCGAGCCGGCAATCACCTCGGGGCCGACCACCACGGCGAGGGGAATTTCGACCGTCCGGCCGAGCTCCGTTCCCTCGTTGCAGGTGATGCAGAGCGTCAGGGCTCCGAGCTGTCGGGCGTAGGCGAGCGCTCCGATGGTGTAGGGAGTGCGCCCACTGGCGGCGATGCCGACGACGGCGTCGAGCGCCGTGACTCCCCGCGCCTGCAGGTCCCGGATCCCGGCCTCCTCGTCATCTTCGGAGGCTTCGACTGAGCGGTAGCACGCCTCGTAGCCACCGGCGATGATGCCCTGGACCAGTTCCGGTGAGACGCCAAAGGTCGGAGGACACTCCGAGGCGTCGAGAATTCCGAGGCGACCGCTCGTCCCGGTTCCGACATAGATCAGCCGTCCCCCCTGACCAAGCCGCTCGGCAATGGCATCGACCGCCCGCGCGACCTCGGGCAGCATCCGCTCGATCGCCAGGGCGACCTGCTGGTCCTCCCGATTGATCAGGCGCAGGGCTTCGAGCGTCGAAACACGATCGATCTCGGCCGTTCGTGGATTGGGTTCTTCTGTCGTACGCAAGGCGATTCCTTCTCTCTGCTGGGCCCGACCCGCGCTGCGCGATCGGGAGTTCCGACTCTGCGCGGCTGTCCGCGCCTTACTGGAAGAGACTGTGGGGATGAAGAAGGCCAATGGAGGCGCTTCCTGCCCGCTCTTCTCGACACCATTTCTACCCGAGGACTCCGTCGTGACTGGTCGCCGTGTCAGCTGGCGGCGTCAGTGGGGCGCCAGCGAGCCGTGCCGCCCCGAGGACGGGAGGCTCAAAGGGAGGGGCGATGATGGCCCCGGGCGCGACCCGGTGAATCTCCTGGCGAAGCGCCGCGAGGACCAGCTCCCCGGCCTCGAAGACGCCGCCGACGTAGGCCAGTCGAAAGGACTCCCGCTCCATCCGCAACTGCTCGATGACGGCAATCGCCGCCCGGGCCAGTTCCGCCGCCGCGTCGGAGAGGATCTGACAGGCCACTCGATCCCCCTGCCGCGCCGCCTCGACCACCAGCCGGGAGAGCTGGGCGATGCGCCCTGGCACCTCCGCCGGCGCGTCATAGATCACCGGGGGCAGCTCCGGCGGCGTCGAGACTCCAAAGTGGCGCAGAACCGGCTCCATCAGCGTCGTGGGTCGACCGCGATAATCGTAAGCCATAACGACGGCTTCGAGGGCGCGTCGCCCAATGTAGCCGCCGCTGCCCTCATCCCCCATCGTCGGCCCCCACCCGCCGGCCCGGGCAAAGCGGCCGCGCGCATTGATCCCGCAGGCGATCGACCCTGTCCCGGCGATGATGACCACCCCGGGCTCGTTGCCCGTCGCCCCGGCCAGCGCCACACGCGCGTCGGTCTCGAGCAGAAGGTGCGAAATCGGAAGTCTCGCGGAGAGGGCCGAGTGCATACGGCGGTGGTGATCAGGGTGGGAGACACCAGCAAGACCGACACAAGCCGAGCCGACGCGGGCCACCTCGATCCCCGCCTCGGCGCAGGCCTCCTCGACGGCCGCGCCGACGTGAGCGACCGCCGCCTCCAGCCCGACTCGCAGGAAGTTGGCGGCATCGGCGTGGCCTCGGCCCACAACTGCCCCTCGCGCGTCGACGATCGCCGCGCGGCAGTTGGTGCCCCCTCCATCCACTCCTGCCCAGAAGGCCGTTCCTTCCATCTCTCTTTGCCCACCCCAACCCTCGGCTACATGACCACGCGATGGCCCAAAAGGCCATCTTTACAAGACTTCGGCTGCATCATACACTTGCCCGGAGGCATTGGACAATGAGAAGCCCCCACTGAGAGGGTCCCCCCGCGCCCTCTCCCAGGATCCAGTGCACACCATGACTCAGGTCGATAATGGCCCGCGCAAGAGGGCAGAAGAGGGACAACTCATGCGGCATTGCGTCACCCGGCGATCTCGTTTTCTCTCCGCGTTGATTCTGGCAACGCTCCTGACAGGAGCGGCAGCGGACCTCCAGGCCCAGCGCCTGGAGCGCCCTCCCGCCCGCAATCTCGAAGGAACGCCCGTCCTTCCGGCAGGCACCCGCACC
>JBEIJP010000546.1:0-2763 GCA_040380245.1 Acidobacteriota bacterium
GGTCAGATCGACCGTCATCGTCTTCGGCAAGCCGGCGGGAAAGCCCATCTGGGGCAGGACAGTCCGCCATTGGCCCTGTGCGTCTTTGACCTGGAGGTAGGGGGGGATCAGTCGTTCCCCGGCCTGGGCGGCGGCGAAGTTCGAGGTCGAGTCGGCGTAGTCGATCCAGGCGGTCAGCAGGAGCAGCACGTTCGCCGACGGATCGAGCGGCCCGAGGTCGAGTTCGATGGCGTGTTCACGGGCGTAGCCCTTGAAGGGCAGCTTCTCGAACTCCTCCGGGTAGCGCCGGTCGATGGCGCGGATCAGCGGGAGAAGGTCGTTCCCACGATCATCGCGCGCGCTGACCGGAGGACGGGCGCCGCGCGTCGGATAGAGCTTGAATTCGGGGAAGGGTGGGCCGGGCATGAGCCGCTCATTCGGATAGACCTCGACCTCGGCGGGATGATCGACCGCCAGCAACCGGACGGCGTCGAAGAAGATGACCTCTTCGAGCTGATTGTTGAGGCGGAGCGAGAGCCGGCCGTCCTTCTCCCGCAGCTGTTGATCGGTGAGGCGGATGTACTCGTCCGGATCGGGAGTGTTGAACTTTCCAGGGGCGACGAGGGCGCCAAAGGCCGACCCGCCGAGAAAGTCTGTGACGAACTGGTACTCCTCCCCATTCCAGGCATAGAGGATCGGGCAGGAGGTTCCTTTCCGGTCGAGTTCTTCGATGCGGTTCGGGGGCGCGATCCTGGCTTCGGCCTTGACGGCCAGCTCTGACTGGAGAATTCCAGCTGGCCAGAAGAGCTGCACCGCGTCGACGGAGGCGCGATTGCCCAGACCAAAGATCATCTCGGCCGGCGCGGGGGCGGGGGAGGCGGCGTAGACCTCCCGCTTCTGACGCAGGCTGCCGCTGCGCAGTTCGACCTTGGCGCCAATTCCGCTGCGGTTGCTGGTGCGTCCGAGGACTTTGAGGCGGGCGACTTGTCGGAGTTGCCCGCTCGCCTGCAGGACCACTTCCTTCCCATCGACGCCGAGGGCGACGAGGTCGCTGCCCCCATCCCCGCTCAGATCGGCCAGGCCAAACATCCGGCCCTGATGGAGCGACTCTGACGCCGCTCCGAGCGTGACCGGGGGCGCCAGTCGCGTTCCAAGCCCGCGCTGTCCGACAATCTTCCCCTGGGTAAGGCTCAGCAGGTCGAGGAGACCGTCGTTGTCGTAGTCGGCGATCTGGGCGCCCGTTGAACCGGTCAGCGGGGAAGCGGACGCGACCTCCTCGAACGTCGCGCGACCGGTGCTCAGAAAGAGTCTGTCTGCGCCTGATCCTGCGGGAAAGTAGAAGTCGGTGAAGTTGTCCTTGTTGAGGTCGCCGGCGGCGACGCCAAAGCCGCGGCTCACCGTTCGCAGGCCAACCTCCGCGGCGAGTTCACGGAAAGAGCCGTCCCGCTGGTTGCTGAAGAGTTGGACTGGTTCCCCGTAGTGGACGAAGAGAAGGTCGACGTCCCGCTGGTTGTTGTAGTCGGTTCCGATGACCGCGGTCGTCTTGCGGGTTCCCCCGTCGATCCCGGCTGACCCGGCGATCTCACTGAACTGCCCCATCCCCCCCATACCATTGTTGCGAAAGGCGAGATTCTTCTGCCCCGGAAAGTCGTCCGGGAAGACGGCACGCTCCCCCGCCTCGCTCGGGAACTGATCGAGATCGGCGAAGTTGCCAAGGACCAGGTCGAGGTCGCCGTCGTGGTCGAGGTCGATCCAGGCACCGCTCATTGCCCACGCCGGGTAGGGGGTCGGCAGCCCGGTCTCTTTCGTCACCTCCTGGAACGTTCCGTCTCCCTGGTTGCGCCAGAGGGAGAGGGATCTGTGGCCAAAGGTGAGCAGGTCGGTCTTCCCGTCGTTGTCGTAATCCCCAGGGACGACTCCGCTGATGGGACCGGCGGCCCGCAGCCCCGACGGTTCCGTCACCTCCGTAAAGGCAGGACGGCCGGGTGTCCCGGTGTTCCGGAAGAGGCGCAGCACCGGACGCCCCGCAGCATCGAGCCCGGAGACGACCAGGTCCGGCCGATCATCGCCATCCCAATCTGCCAGCGTCTGGCTGGTGCTGAACGGGGTGATCAGCTCCCGCACCAATGCCGGAGACCATTCGTCTTTGCGGATTGGACGTCCGAGGACGGTGTCGAGCCCGACCGGTCCGGCGCTTGCACCTGAAAGAATCGTGCCGGCAATCCCCGCGTCAACGGCTCGATAGCTCACACGGGGACCTTCGGCAGGCAGCAGGTCCGGCTCGATTCCGGTGGTGACCAGCGCCTCCGCGTACTTCCCTTGTTCGCCATAGGTCAGCCCGAGCGTGGTGGCATAGCCGCCCGCCTTCATCGCCTGGAAGCGGGCGAGCATGGCCTGCCCCTCGGCTGTCTTTCGCGAGCGGATGAGGGCCTGGGCGAGGCTGTAGGCGGCAGTGGCATTGTACGGCTCGGCGTCGAGGGCCTGTCGGAACGAGGCGACCGCCGCGTCATAGGCCTGGGTCGCGGAATGGAGTTGGCCCACCTGCAGGTTGGTGTAGGGATCGGTCGGGTCGAGGGCGAGGAGCTGGGTGAAGGCGGCCAGCGCTTCCGGGTAGAGTCGCTCTTTCTTCGCGGCGGCGCCGAGGACATAGTGAGGAGATTGCTCGTGATACAGCAACTAAAGCAGAAGTGGCAAGAGTTACAGATCACATTGACCAACGGTTTAACCGCTTGGAAGAAAAAATTGACCAGCTTATTAGTAAGGGATAAATAATCATGGCTAAGA
>JBEIJP010000547.1:0-2755 GCA_040380245.1 Acidobacteriota bacterium
AATCCCTACTCGTTGGTTGCGCTGGTGCCGGGGGCACGCCCCTCCGCCGGACTCAACGACTTGCCGGTCGACCAGATCAGCCAGTCCTTTGTCTCCATCAATGGGGCGCGTGGAAACCAGAACGAGTACCTGCTCGATGGCGCCCCGAACACGGCGGCGGCGCAGAATCAGCCGGTCGTCTTCGTCAATCCTGACGCTGTCCAGGAGTTCAAGGTCGAGACCAACAACTTCAGCGCGCAGTATGGTCGTGCCGGCGGCGGCGTCTTCAATATCGTCACCCGTTCCGGAACCAATCAGTTTCATGGAACGGCCTACAACTATCTGCGCAACGACGCGCTCAACGCCAACACCTTCTTTGGCAACCGGGCCGGCCGCGAGAAGCCGCCCTTCCGTTTCAACCAGTTTGGCGCGACCCTGGGCGGGCCGATCGATTTTCCGGAGAAGGTCTTTGGCCCCTTGCGCTACAACGGCAAGAACCGGAGCTTCTTCTTCTTCAGTTACGAAGCGGTCCGTTTCTCGCAAGGCGGCTCCTACATTGGAACGGTCCCGACACTGCTGGAGCGGGCAGGAGACTTCTCCCGGACGAGAAATGCCGCCGGGAATCTCATTCCAATCTTCGATCCAGCGACGACACGTGCCAACCCGGCCAATCCGAGCCAGTTTCTGCGCGATCCCTTTCCCGGCAATATCATTCCGCGCAATCGTTGGAATCCGACCTTCGCGCGAATGCTCGACTATATTCCACTGCCCAACGCCGCCGGCAACCCCAACACTGCGGCGGGCAACTTCGTCACAACTGCGGCCAACCGGATCGACAAGAACACCTTCTCGGTGCGGCTCGATCATCAGCTCAACGAGCGACACCGGATCAGCGGCCGGCTCAATTATGACGACACGCCGCTTACTCGGCCTAACTTCTACGGGAACATTGCCACCCCGACCTTTGGGGCACAGGTCTTCAAGCGGCGAAACTTCGGGTTCGACTACACCGCGACGCTCAGTCCGACCCTCGTCGCCAACTTCCTCTTCAGTTTTACACGGCTGGAGAACAACCGGACTGCCTACAGCAGCGGGTTTGATATGACGCAGCTCGGGTTTCCAGCAGCCCTCAAGTCACAGTTGATTCCCGAGTCGTTCCCCTCGATTCAGGTGGCGGGCATGGGCGGAAGTTTCAGTGTCGCCAACGCGGGGACCGGCAATCTGCTTGGAGGAAACGACCTGATCCAGTTTGGCGACAACACGGCCTCCTGGGTCGGAGGATTCACCAAGACCTTCTCGCGACATACGCTCAAGTTTGGCGGGGAGTCGAGACTGTTGCGCCCGAACTATCGGCAGTTCAGTGACCTGGCGGTGCTCTTCAGCTTCGCGCAGAACTTTACCCAGGGGCCCAATCCGACGGCGGCCGCCGCCGCCAACAGTGGGTTTGGCTTCGCGTCGTTTATGCTCGGTGCAGGGGGAGGGAGCTACAGTCGCGCCGCCGCCCTCGCGATGCAGGTCAAGTATTTTGGAGGGTATCTCCAGGACGACTGGAAGGTGACGGATAAACTGACCATCAATCTCGGGTTGCGCTACGAGTATGAATCCCCTCGTACGGATCGCTACGACCAGCTGACCAACTTCAATCGCGAGGCGCGGCCCCCCTTGACGGCGGCGGGGCTCGACTTACGGGGGGCTCTGTCGTTTGTCGGGGTCGACGGGAATTCGCGGGGACATTGGGATCCGGACAGGAACAACTTCGCGCCACGGGTTGGGTTCGCGTGGCAGGCCCGGCCGGGGATGGTGGTTCGAGGGGGTGGGGGAATCTTCGTCGCTCCGCTGACCGGCGTTGGTGGGGCATCGGCGGTCTTCGGGACTTCCGGATTCGAGGCGGTGACGCAGATGGTTGGCAGTCTCGACGGCGTGACGCCCCTCAACCTTCTCAACAACCCGTACCCGACAGGGATCGTTTTGCCGAGTGGAAGTTCATTGGGGGCTGCGACGTTGCTTGGACAGAACGTTCGTTTCACGGATCGTCAATCCCGTCAATCCTATTCGGCCCAATGGAATCTCAACGTGCAGAAGGAGCTGCCGGGGCAGATGCTGCTCGAGGTTGGCTACGCGGGGAACCGGGGGCTCAAGCTCCAGCAGGATCTGGAGTTGAACCAGTTGCCTGACTCAGCCCTGGCGTTGGGGGACGGGTTGCGAACACAGGTTCCCAACCCCTTCTTTGGGCAGATCACCACCGGGCCGCTGGCGAGCCGCACCGTGGCTCGGGCACAACTTCTCCGCCCTTACCCCCATTTCCTCTCGGTCGTCTCGACCAACGCGACCTTTGCCTCGTCGAGTTATCATGCGGCAGTCACTTCGCTGCAACGGCGCTTCCAGAATGGGGTGACGATCAATGGATCGTACACCTTCTCGAAGCTGATCGACCTTGCGACGGGGGCCTTTGCCGGGGAGGCGCTTAGCAACGCCGGTTTCCAGAATTGGAACAATCTGCGGCTCGATCGCTCACTCTCGGCGCTCGACGCGCCGCACCGGTTGGTGATCAACGGACTCTACGCCTTGCCCATCGGTGCGGGACGACGCTTCCAGCCCCGCGGGGTGGCCGGAGCGATCCTCAATGGGTGGGAGGTCTCGGCGATCTACACCTATCAATCGGGGGGCCCCCTGGGCTTTTCGAGCGCGACCAACACGACCTTCTCACAGGGGGGAGGCCAACGGCCCAATTTGATCGGGGACCCCACGCAGGGAGATCGGACCCTCAGCCGCTGGT
>JBEIJP010000548.1:0-2754 GCA_040380245.1 Acidobacteriota bacterium
ATGATGCGGGTCATTCGTATTATTTAATACGACTATACTTTGATTTGGAGTAGAATAGTGATACGTTGAAAGACCTATTAGGTCTTTTGCGCCCTTGATTCAAAAACCGCATCAAAGATTCCTTGTCAACCCCAGGTGGACAAGGCTTCTCTTGACCGCTGGATGACAAGGCCTTTGATGAAAGCTTTCTGTGTCAGATAGAAGGATCTGGATGAGGTTGGTTCACTCTTTCAAACATCGCACTGATCGATTGCGTTACGCGATCCGAGGCGGAATCGGGTACGCGCGACTGTGGCTTGAAGCGAAGCCCCTGACGCACTCACTCTCTCTGGTCATGGTCGGTCGGAACGACGACTATATGCCCGATTTCGCGCAGCGGGTACGTATCGCCATCGAGTGGAACCTTCGCCATCTGGTTGAGGAAGTGATCTTCGTCGAATGGAACCCGCCGGAAGGACGCCCCTGGCTCTCGACCGGGTTGGCGCGAGACTTTTCCCGAGTGAGGTGCTACGTCGTTCCCCATGCAATCCATTTGGAGATCGCACGGAACCCGTCCCTCCCGCTGATGGAGTACCATGCCAAAAACGTGGGGATTAGGCGTGCCAAGTCAGACTGGGTGATCGCCGGGAACGCCGATGTGGCGGTGGCGCCTGACGCGATCCTCACCATTCGTCAAGGCCCAATCGAGGAAGGGCGGGCCTACACCGCGGAGCGGATGGACATCGAGTGGGAGGTAGGGCGAAAGGAACAGCTCCGGTGCAGGGATTGTGTCCGCTTCAAGCGTCGGGTCGAATGGACGACCTATGGGACAGGAGATTTCCTGATGGCTCCGCGGAAGGGGTGGGAACTGGCGCGGGGGTACGACGAGTCGCTGGTACGCCACCGGATCGGGTGTGACCGTCGGGGTGCGGCGCAGTTAGAGGCGCACGGGCACTCCATGCGGCGGCTGGGACAGATCCTCCATATGGCGCATCCAACTTCGTGCACGGAGGGGGTGCGTCCCCATCACGGGGAGCTGGCGAGCATCGAAGGGGTGCCATATCTCAATGGGGAGGGATGGGGGTTGGGTGATTGTCATGAGACTGAGGTAAGCGAGCGCGTTTGGCGCCTGGAGCGGGCATGAGAGAACTGGTCCTTGGTGGAGCAGGGATGATCGGGAGAGAGCTGGTTGCCCAGTTACGTCGGGAGGGCCATTGGGTCAAGTCGCTCGATCTTCGTACGGGCGAGGACCTGCGAATAATGGAGCTCGACGGCAGCTTTGCAGAGGTTGACCGGGTCTGGTTTCTGGCCTGGGATACGGGGGGAGCCAGGTATCTCGCGAAGGCGGAGATGCAGCACCAGATGTATCTTCACAATTGTCAGCTCTCGGCGCGGGTTTTTGACGCGTTGAGTCGAACGAAAAATCCATTCCTCTTTGTTACCTCACAATTGGCGGGCCAACCCACGGCGTACGGGCAGACGAAGCTGATGGCGGAGGGCTGGGCGCGTCAGTTGGGTGGATGGATTGCGCGATTGTGGAATATTTATGGGTGGGAATCGCCAGATGAGCGATCGCACGTCGTGACAGACTTTGTCTTGACGGGGTTGACACAAGGGCAGGTCAGGATGATGACTACCGGGGAGGAGCGGCGCCGCTTTCTCTACAAGAGTGATGGGGTGAAGCGCCTGATCAGGTTTTTTGATGGAGCGGAAAAGGCCAGAGATGTCGCAGGGAGTAGTTGGATAAAGGTTGGTGATCTCGCGGAAGAGGTGGGTCGGCAACTCTCTTGCGGTGTTGTCCGGGGAGAGCTGGTGGGGGACGAGGTCCTGATCGACCCGATCCCGGCAACCGAGGTGGAGGCGAGAGCAGAGGTACCTCTTTCTGAAGGACTTGCCTGTGTGATCCGGGAAGCAAGGGGTTACCTTGGGCAGCGGGGAGGGCTGACTTGAACTTGGAACGATGGCGACGGTTGGCATCTAGTCTTCTCGGGCGCCGGCTGACCGTGCGCATGACTGAACCGTTCTATCGGTTGATGGCGAGGTGGGAGACGGCCCGCCACCTGCAATCTTTGCCCACCGAGGGTCTTCTCGTCAATCTAGGCTGCGGGTACCACCCATTCCCCGGATGGGTCAATGTCGATTTGGCGCGGGGGTATGCTGATGTGGTGTGGGATATCCGCCAGGGGCTGCCCTTCCAGGACGGAACGTGTCGTGTAATTTTCGGCGAACATCTGATCGAGCACCTCACTCGTGAGGAAGCACTTCACTTGGCGACGGAGTGTTATCGGGTGCTGGAGCCTGGCGGGATCGTCAGAATTTCGACTCCAGACTCGGAGAAGTTTCTACGATCCTATGTCGCGAACGACGGGTTTCTTTTTTCACCAGCTTTTCCTGAAATAATCGAATCACCAATCGACCGAATCAATTTGATTATGCGAGCCCACGGGCATCACCTCTGGGCGTATGACGAAACCTCCCTTCGGCGTCTTCTGCAGCAGGCAGGGTTTAATCAAATCGTTCGACAGACCTGCCAGTCCTCGTTATCGATCGATTTGGCGGACAGGGATCACCCCGAGCGGGAATTTGAGAGTCTCTATCTCGAAGCAAGGAAAGAGGCGCGAAAGATCGATTCAAAGGAGCCCGGGAATGGAGGGGACTCTTGATCAGGGCGCTGCGGATCGCGACCCTCCCCCCCAACTATCTGCATCAGAGGAGTCAAGATCGATCTTCATCGGGAGAGACGAGTTACGCTGAACAGCTTGCGTCGTTGATGGG
>JBEIJP010000549.1:0-2754 GCA_040380245.1 Acidobacteriota bacterium
GCAGTTTCTGCAGGTCCGGCGAGGAGACATAGACGGCCGCCGCCGTCTCTCCGACGAAGCGCGCGCGCTGCCTCGTCAGCAGCCCGAGGAGGCGCTCCTCCTCGAAGGCGTCAGGAAGCCGCCCGGTGCAGAGTCGGAACCCAAAGTGGAGCTTCTCCAGATCGCTCTTCCCCCCCTCGTGCCAGACGCGCAGCGCCAGCGCCTGGGCTGTCTCCATGAAGATCGGATCGTTGAGGAGGGTCAGGGCCTGGAGGGGAGAGTTGGAGCGCGCCCGCCGGGTGCAGGCGACGTCGGCGTTCGGCGCGTCGAAGACGGAGAGCGCAGGATAGGGGACGCTCCGCTTCCAGAAGGTGTAGAGTCCGCGACGATAGCGATCCGGCCCCTCGCTCGTTTGCCAGACGCTCCGGCTGCGGAAACTGACTGCCAGCGCCCCCTCTGGAATCGGCGGAAAGACCGATGGTCCGCCAACCTTCGGGTTGAGCAGCCCACTCGTCGCCAGGGCGATGTCGCGGATCACTTCGGCTTCCACCCGTAACCGCGGCGCTCGCCCCAGCCAGCGGTTGGTCGGATCGGCCTCCCTCGCCTCGGGGGTGATCCGCGAGGACTGACGGTAGGTCGCCGAGGTGACGATCAGACGATGGATACGCTTGAGCCGCCAGGCTTGCCCGGACGGAGCCCCCTTCCCTCCATCGCGAAACTCGACCGCCAGCCAGTCGAGCAGCTCCGGGTGTGAAGGAGCGTCCGAGCGCGTTCCAAAATCCTCCGGCGTCCGCACCAGCCCCTCGCCAAAATACTGCTGCCAGACGCGGTTGACAATAACCCTCGGCAGCAACGGATTTTGTCGATCGGCCAGCCATTGCGCCAGCCCGAGCCGGTTGCGCGGCGCCCCTTCCGGAAAAGGGTGCAGGGCGGCCGGTGTCCCCGGCGTGACGAGATCCCCCGGCCGCTTCCAGTCCCCGCGGCGAAAGACGCGTGTCTCCCGCGGGTCGACGCGCGGCGTCACCACCAGGGTCGTCGTCGGGACTGGCCAGCCCGCAAAGAGGGCCGTGATCTCCCGGTTCGCCTCGGCCCATTCCGTGACCGTTGTTCGATAGGCCCGGAAGAGCGTCCGGCGCTGCTCCGGCGTGCGTTGGCTGGGCGGGATCGCGAGAATCGCCCGCGTCGCCGTCGGCAACGGATCGGCCTTCGGCGCGGGCACGGAGGTCAGCGAGAGGCGAAATCGTCCCAGATTGGGCGCCTCGTACTGATCGGCCGCGCTCCCCCCAAACTCCTTCTGCACGAGGGCCACCCGCAGGAGCCGGCCCTCGCCGCCATTGGAGTCGACCGGCTGCAGCGGCTCGCGCAGCACGAAGACCGCTCGCCGATCCTGATTGCGCAGTCCAGGCCCGGCGTCAATTCCCCACGAGGTCTTCGGGTTTCCGTCGATCGCCAGGGTGGCCGGTCGATCCGGGGCGGAAAAATCGGCCGACGCCCCCGCCAGCGGCACCGGCTCCCACTTTGTCGGGTCGGTCGGGGAGGTGGCCTCGACCTCAAATTCAGAGAGAAGCACCTGTCCGTCCATCGCTCGTCCCGGCCCCCGACGCGGCAACGTCTGGTCGGTCAACAGCTCCAGCTGAATCGCCGAGACGGGAGACTTCGGTAACCGAACCGTCTGGTAGTAGACAACCGTCGGCGGGTTGTATCCCCGCGGAATATGCGAATGGTCATTGAACGACTCGAACTTGACGCCACTGGTCCCAATCAAGCGCACCGTCTCGGGAATCGACCACTCGACCCGCGCGGCGCGCTGCTGCTCCTCCCAGGCCGCCATCCGTGCGGCGAGGTCGGGCGTCTGCGCCATCAGACGATCCTCGATCTGAGCGACCTCAGTCAGGATCTTCTCGCGCTTGCGCTCCTCCTCCGGCGTCGGCAGCTCCAGATCTGGCTCTTCGTCCTGGTTGAGAAACGCGTAGAAGCGGTAGTACTCGTCGTGCTTAATCGGGTCAAATTTGTGGGTGTGGCACTGCGCGCAGTTGACGGTCAACCCAAGAAAGCCCTTCCCAATGGCGTCGACCCGGTCGAGCACGCCCTCGATGCGGAACTGCTCGGGCTCGACCGCTCCCTCCTCATTGAACATCGAATTGCGGAGAAACCCTGTCGCCGTTCGCTGCTCGGGCGTTGCCCCGGGCAGCAGATCGCCGGCGATCTGCTCGATGGTGAAGCGGTCAAAAGGCAGATCCCGCTGAAATGCGTTGATCACCCAGTCCCGGTAAGGCCAGATCGAGCGCTCCCGATCTTTCTCAAAACCATTGGTGTCGGCATAGCGCGCCGCGTCGAGCCACCAACGCCCCCAGCGCTCGCCGTAGTGGGGGCTGGCCAGCAACCGGTCGACCTGGCGCTCCCAGGCTCCCGGGGAGGAGTCGGCGAGAAAGGCATCGATCTCCCCTGGGGTTGGCGGCAACCCGATCAGGTCCAGGCTGAGTCGTCGCAGCAGGGTGGCCCGGTCCGCCTCCGGGGATGGCGCCAGCCCCTCCTTCTCCAACCGCGCCAGGATGAAGCGGTCGATCGGCGTCCGCACCCAGGACTCCCGTTGCACCCGTGGCAGCTCCGGACGAACCGGCGCGACAAAGGCCCAATGCCCCTCGGCGTGCGCGTCGGGCCAGAAACGGGCCCCGACCAACCAGCCCACCGCCAGCAGCACGCTGACCCCCAACCCCAGGCAACGCCTTTTCCGCTGTCCCATCCTCGCCAGACGCATGCACTCCTCCCTCTGAC
>JBEIJP010000550.1:0-2742 GCA_040380245.1 Acidobacteriota bacterium
CTTCTCCAACGGGGCAGGATCATTCAATCAAGATTGTGGAAGGGGAGGCGGCGCTGCCGACGGGTGCGAGTGTACTGTTTTTAACTGACGGGATCGTTAAAAACCTCGCGCAACAGCAGCTGGAGATGGATCTCCTCTCTCCGCGACCGATTCTGGATCAGATGTCTTCGACCCAGGCAGACCTTCAGGAGTCCTTGGCACGGAGTGTCAAGCAGATCGCCAGAGCCTCGCGGCGGGCAGGCGCCGAAGATGATTTGACGGCTGTCATTGTCCGCGTTGGGGAGGCGTGACGCAATGCGACCCAGCGGTTTTGTCAATGAGCGTCGTTGGCTTCTGCTTCTTCCCTTATTGGCTGGGGTGGGTGTGGGCCTTTGTCTGTGGCTGCTCCCGAAGGTCCATCCAAGCGGGACGTGGGGGGTTGAGATCGACCGGGCCACTGCCATCGAGCAGGCTCGGGCAATGGGTCACACTGTCGGTCTCGATCTGAACCAGTGGCGTCCTCGGGTCACCTCGCGATACTTACGAAATGACGAGTTTCTTCTTCGAAACGCACCCCAGCGGCAGCACCCCAATGGCACGCCGCTCGTCCCCGGCCCAATTCTCGAGTTCTTCTCCCCGGTCATCGTTGAAGTCCAGTTGACGGACCCTGTGACACAACAGCAGATCCTGATCGATCTGACACGACGTGGAATACTGCGTCGCTTCTATGCGGTCCCCTCCCCTGCGATGAAATCATCGCCCTCGCCCCCACCTGGCACGGGTACTGGTCTGCCGCGTCCCGCCGATCCGGCTCCAGAGGCGCTCGAGGAATCAGCTCCTCTGATCGTCCTCTCCCGTCAGGAGGAGACGACACGGATTACCCGCGCCTATTCGCTACTGACCCTGCTACTACCGCAGCTTCAGCAACTTCAGGTGACGCTCTCCGAGGGGAGCTATACCCGGGAGATTACTCGGTTGCGCTATCGGGTGTTGGGTGAAGAGGATTGGGTCTCCCCAGTCTGGACGGTCGTCATGCGTGGGGATCAACTGGAGAGGATCGAGTTCTCTCCTGAATTCTCTTCCAGCTTTCTTGGTGAGGCTGAACAGCGGCAGGGAGAGTGGGCGAGGTGGCTGAGTCAAGTCGACGGGATCTATATGTGGATTGTCCTGCTCGTCAGCATTGTCTCTTTTCTTGGATCAGCGGCGTTGGGCCGTCTCCAGCCAAGATTGACCCTTCTCTTCTGGGCAAGCAGTTTTATCCTGCTGCTCTTCTTCAACTGGGGGGGAGGCGGGCTGGACAGGATTCAGAGGACCTTGGACGGGTCTGGGTTTGGGCCCGTCTTCGAGGCAGTCCTGCAATGGGGATTGTATGGTGTCACCATCCTGGGGATCTCCTTCCTCCTCTTCGTCATCTTTTCAACGGGCCTGGCAGTCTCGCTGAAAGTGCCGCGACGGCGTACGATTGGCTTTGAACTGCTATTGAAAGGGAGTTGGCGAACCAAGCCTGTCATCGGAAGTCTGCTGACGGGGCTCTGCCTGGGAGGGATCGTTGCGGCGCTCCCGCTGGTGATTGCCTGGAGCGGGTGGATTGCCGGGATCGAACTTGACGCGTTGGGGCGGAATGAAGACCTGACCGGACGGGCGCCGGCTTTGGCCGCCGCAGTCTCCCTGCGCTGCCTGCTCTACTTCATTCTTTATGGATTGCTGGCCCCCCTCCTGCAAGCCTGGATTCCTGGGCGGGTCACGATTCGGGTCACACTGATTCTTCTCTCGACATTCATTCTCTTTGGGGTCAACCACGTCTACCTGCCAGCGGCAGGGATCGTCTGGACATCTCTCCTTCTTGGCTCTCTTCTGACATTTCTCTATTTCCGGATCGGCCTGCTCGGATTATCGGTCGCCAGCCTCACCGCCGAGGCCGTGACCGCGGCCGTTGTCCTGCTCGCCCAGCCTCATCCAACACTCCAGCGCTCTGGTTGGTCCATCCTCACCATGCTCGCCCTCGGTATCACGATTACCTGGCTGACCTACTGGCGCTCCCGCCCTGCGCGCACGGAGGAGTTGGCGATCCCCCCACGCCTCCTTGAGACACGGGCCGAACGGGACCGCCTGCAGGCCGAGTTTGCCGTCGCGCGTCGAGCTCAGGAGAAGCTGCTCCCCGCTGAAGCTCCAACAGTCCCTGGTTATCAATTCGCGGCGGTCTGCCTGCCTTCGCGTGAAGTCGGGGGGGACCTTTACGATTTCCTGCCTTTCCGGGATGGTCGCCTGGCTATCGTCGTCGCCGATGTCTCGGGAAAGGGCGTCTCGGCCTCTCTCTATATGACACTTACCAAGGGGCTGCTCAACTCTCTTGCGGAAGAGACGACCGATCCTGGCGAGATGCTTCGCGAAATCAATCGTCACCTCTACGATGTCTGCCGACGCAAGGTCTTCGTTACCCTCTTTCTCGGGATCCTTGATCCAAGCCGGGGCACACTGCAGTACGCCCGCGCCGGGCATAATCCGACCATCCACATCGACGGGCGAACGGGGATACCGACAGAGCTTGAATCGCGCGGCATCGGACTCGGGATGGTGGGCAGTTCGATCTTCGATCCCACTCTCACCGTGGCCTCGCTTCCCCTCGCCTCCGGAGATACACTTCTTTTCTATTCCGACGGGATTACCGAGGCGATGAATCGAAAAGACGAGGAGTATGGACTGGAGCGACTGCTCCTCTTCGCACGGCAGAAGTCTCAAGCAAAGACGTCGGCCCAGCTCCGC
>JBEIJP010000551.1:0-2735 GCA_040380245.1 Acidobacteriota bacterium
CGCGACGATCGGAGAAGGTCGCGGGGCCCCCGATCGAGGTACTCAACCGCCAGCGCCACTGCGGCGTCGATCGGGCACGGGCCGCGCAGCTTGCCCGGCTGGTTCTCGATCAGATTGGTCACCGAGATTCATCCCTGCAGATCGTCTTCGTCCGGGATCGCCGGATGCGGGAACTCAATCGCACCTACCGCGGCATCGACCGCCCGACCGATGTTCTCTCCTTCGCCTACCACGAAACAGTCGAGCTGGAAGAGGAAGGGGAGGCCGGCCAAGGGAGCCCGGAGCACCTGGCCGATCCGGGAAATTTAGGAGACTTGGTCATTTCAGTCGAGACGGCGCAACGCTATGCCGCGGAGGCGGGCATCGACTTTCAGCGCGAGATCGATCAGCTGGTTCTTCACGGAACGCTCCACCTGGCTGGGTATGACCACGAGGTTGACAATGGAGAGATGAATCGACTGGAGCGGCGGTTACGGCAGCGGCTCTTCCCGGCAGACGGGTCCGCTTCTCTCTCATTCGACCAGCCCCCGACGAGGCAAGCATGGAAACCGAAATAGTGTTGACCAGCATCTTTCTGGTGGTGCTGGTCGTGACGTCAATCGCCAAGAGCGCGCTCGACGAATTGAGTGACGTTTCATTACGTCGACTCGCCACCGAGGCCGAGGGGACGTCGCTGGCCCCCTTCTGGTCCTTGTTGCAGGAGCAGTATCACCAGATCAGCTTTACGTTGACGTTTGGGCTCCACTTTGCGATCGCGGCCATCGCGATTCTGGTCAGCTCCCTGACACAGCGCCGCTTACCAGACTCCTTCCTGATGGTCGCCTTTGGCGCAATGATCGGGATCGTCATGGTCTTCCGGCTGATTCTCCCCTTGCTGGTGACGCAGAACGACCCGGAGCGGATGCTTCTCCGCTTGCGGATTCCCCTGCTGTCACTCTTCTCCGGACTGGGTGTCATCTCGAATCCGATCTATCGGCTGGTGCGCCGCCTGCAGCGGGACACGACCGAACAGGGTCCCGTGGCGACCGAGACTGATGAGAGTGAAGACAATGGGGACCTGCAGGCCCTTCTCGACGTTGGTGAGGAGGAGGGGATCATCGAGGAGGACGAAGGCGAGATGATCCAGTCGATCATCCGGTTCAGCGACCGGACCGTCATCGAGGTGATGACGCCCCGCCCCAAAATCGTGGCCGTCGAGGCGACGACAACGGTGGAACAGGTGCGCGACATGATGATCGAATCGAAGTATTCGCGCTTACCGGTCTACCGCGACCAGATCGATCAGATCGAAGGGGTCATCTACGTCCGGGACCTGCTGCGCTACTGGGCAGCGGCGGAGAACGACCGCCCCGTCATCGAGGTCGCGCGCCGTCAGCTCTACGAGGTTCCTGAATCGAAACCGATCGATGACCTCCTGCGGGAGATGCAGAAGGCCAAGGTGCAGATGGCTCTCGTCATCGACGAGTACGGAGGCATCGCCGGTCTGGTGACCCTCGAGGATCTGATCGAGGAGATCGTCGGAGAGATCGAGGACGAGGACGAACCAGAGCCCATCGCTGATGAGGCGGAGATTGTCCGGCTCGACGGAGAGGCCTATCTCGTCCGCGGGGATGTCGAGGTCGGAAAACTGGAGCGGATCTTTGGAGTCGAGCTGGCTGCTGACGACTTCATCACAGTGGCTGGACTGGTCCTCAACGAACTGGGACACCTGCCATCGGTCGGAGAGCGCATTGACCTGCAGGGTCTGCAGATGGAAGTGATGGAAGCCGACCAGCGACGGATCGCGCGCGTGCACGTCCAACGCCGGGTAGTTCCCCATCCCGAAGAAGGAGTGGCGGCCCGGTCCGCCCCGTCAGAATCCAGTCCAGAGAGAAAGTAGAAGAGAACGCATGAACCCCACCACCCTTCCCTCCTCGGAGACGGCTCCCCCCACTGACGAGCAGCAGCCTGAGAAGCGGCGCGCCGGGAGGGTCGCCCTGGTGGGCCGGCCCAACGCGGGAAAGTCGACCCTTCTCAACGCGCTGATCGGCGAACACATCGCGGCGGTCTCCTCCAAACCACAGACCACGCGCACTCGCATCCAGGGGATTGTCACCCGTCCGGAGGGACAGATCGTCTTTGTCGACACTCCCGGAATCCACAAGCCCGGCTACACCCTCAACCGACGAATGATGGGGTTGGTGGCCGACGCGCTGACCCAGGTCGACCTCGTGCTGCTGATGCGGGACGCCTCGACTCATTTCGGCTCGGGCGACCGTTTTACCCTGGAGTTGATTCGTCAGGCGGACAAGCCGACGCTGCTGCTGCTCAACAAGATCGACCTGCTGCGGGACAAATCGCTGCTGCTCCCGCTGATCGAACAGTATAGCCGCGAGTACCCGTTTCTCGAGGTCATCCCCTTATCGGCCCGGACGGGGGATAACCAGGAGCTGCTGATCGCGACGCTCTTTCGGCACCTGCCGGAGGGAGAGCCCCTCTTCGATCCGGAACTCTTCACCGACGAGATCGAGCGGAACATCGTCGCCGAGCTGGTGCGGGAGCAGATCCTCGAACGAACCGAGCAGGAGCTGCCCTTCGCGACGGCGGTACGGACAGAGCTGTGGGAGCGCCAGGGCTCGACGATCGACATCCACTGTGTGATCTACGTCGAGCGCGAATCGCAGAAACCGATTGTGATCGGGCGCGGGGGGCAGATGCTCAAAGAGGTCGGGACGCGGGCCCGTCGTCGGATCGAG
>JBEIJP010000552.1:0-2727 GCA_040380245.1 Acidobacteriota bacterium
GCCAACGTGGTCGGTCGGCGCCGTCAGTACTTTTTCTGTGAACAGATTTGTGGCCCTTGACCCGCGAGCCCGAGCAGACCGCGCCATAGTCGCCGGGGCCCAGGCGGTGGTCATCGGCCGCAGCGACATTGTCGGAAAGCCGATGGCCATGCTCCTGCTCCACCGGCACGCGACGGTGACGATCTGCCATTCGCGGACTCGGGATCTGCCGGCGGTCGTCCGTCAGGCTGATCTGGTCATCGCCGCCATCGGGCGGCCCGCGATGGTGACAGCCGACTATGTGCGCGAGGGCGCCGTCGTTGTCGACGTCGGGATGAACAAGGTCACGACCCCGGAAGAGGTACGGCGCATCTTTCCCGATCGGGATCACGCCAGTCGCCTGGCGGAGCTGGCCCAACGTGGCTACACGCTGGTGGGGGACGTCGAGCCCCGTTCCGTCGAGGAGCGCGCCTCCTGGCTGAGCCCGGTTCCCGGCGGAGTCGGCCCCCTCACCATTGCCACGCTCATGAAAAACACGCTGCGGGCCGCGCAACTACGCCGGGGCCTTGGCGGTCCGGCTTCACCCGCTCCCCGATCCTGATCGAACCGACGGATCGGAAGCTTTTCTGGAAAATACGGAAAACACAGATGCTGCGAGTTGGGCTGACCGGTGGGATCGCCACCGGCAAAAGCTATGTCGGGAAGGTGCTGCAGGAGCTGGGGTGCGAATTGATCGACGCCGATCAGGTGGCCCATGCCGTCATCGAGCCTGGTCAGCCAGCCTATGACGAACTGATCGCGGAGTTTGGCTCCTCAATCCTGGGGGCGGAAGGACGGATCGACCGGGGACGACTCGGTGCACTCGTCTTTGCCGATCCCGCCCGACGGGCGCGACTCAACGCCATCGTCCATCCCCGTGTCTATGAGGCACAGGCCGCCTGGCTACGCACGGTGGCGGCGCGAGATCCCCGGGCCATCGCGATTATTGACGCGGCGCTGATGATCGAGACCGGCTCCTACCGCCGCTTCGATCGGCTGATCGTCGTGCACTGCCTTCCCGAGCTGCAACTGGCCCGCCTGCAGGAACGCAATGGGTTGACCCGCGAAACCGCGCAACTCCGGATCGACGCGCAGATGCCCAATCATGAAAAGCTGGCCTATGCCGATTTCGTCATCGACACCACGACCAGCTTCGAGGAGACCCGTCGACAAACGGAACAGGTCTTCCACTCCCTCTGCCAGATTCGGGATCAGGTCGAGCTGGCCCCGGAATCCCCCGACGCGTCAGCGTGAGCCCCCCTCCGGCGCGACCTCGCCGGGCTTGTCGAGCACCTTCAACTCGTTGATCAACCGATGGAGATACTGGCGGCTGATCCCAAGCCGCTGCGCCGCTTCCGAGCGCGAGTCGTGGCACTCCCGCAGGGCCAGCCGGACCAGCTCCCGCTTGAAGTCTGTGATCGCCGATTCGAAGGAGAGGTCGGGCGGCAAGGCTCCGTGGATCAGCTCGAGCTGCGGCAGCACCGAGCGCGCCGGAGCCGGCGGGGGAGCCGCCTGCCGCGCGATCTTTTCCGGAAGCGAGGCCAGATCGAGGTGGGATGACGGGCTGATGACGACCGCGCGTTCGATGACGTTCTCCAGTTCTCGAATATTGCCCGGCCAGCGATACTGGGTCAGCTTCTCGACGAATGGCTCGGTCAGTCCGGGTTCCGCCTTGCCGTGTTTCTGGGCGGCCTTGCGTGCGAAGTGGGCGGCAAGGATCGGAATATCCTCCTGGCGGCCGCGCAGGGGCGGCAGCTCCAGGTTGACGATGTTGAGCCGGTAGTAGAGATCGGCGCGGAACTGGCCCTGATCGACCATCTCCTCGAGGTTCCGATTGGTCGCCGCGATGATGCGAATGTCGACCGAGAGCAGTTCCTTCCCACCCAATCGTTCGAATTGCCGCTCCTGCAGCACGCGCAGCAGCTTGACCTGCATCGTCGGGGTCAGCTCCCCGATCTCATCGAGGAAGAGCGTTCCCCCGTTGGCCAGTTCAAAGCGCCCTTCCCGGCGGCTGGTAGCCCCGGTAAAGGCCCCCTTCTCGTGCCCGAAGAGCTCCGACTCGACGAGTGTCTCGGGGAGAGCGGCGATGTTGCAGGCGATGAAGGGCTGGCCGGCACGCGCGCTGACCTGATGAATGTAGCGCGCGAGGACCTCCTTCCCCGTCCCGGACTCTCCGGTGATCAGGACGGTGGCGCTGGTCTCGGCGACGGTTCGGGCCTGATCCTTGATTCGTTGCAGCGCCGGACTCGACCCGACGATGCTGCCGTCGACCTCGCGTAGGCGGCGCAGCTCCTGCCGCAACTCCTCGACCTCGGTATGCAGGGAGTGGCTCTGCGCGGCGTTGCGGACGAGGATCAGGAGTTCATCGACGCGGAATGGCTTGGGGAGTGGAGCATAGCTGCTCCGCTGGACCACTTCGCGTTTGGTCGAGAGATCCTCATCCCCCGAGACGACAATGACGGGAAGCAGGGGGCGACGCTGCCGTACCCCTTCGAGGACCGCCAGTCCTTCGGTGATGTCGTCTTCCGACGGGGGCATGTGCAGGTCGCAGACGACCACATCGATCTGCTCCCGGTCGACGAGCGCCAGCGCCTCCTTCCGGGCGGAGGCCTGGAGCACTCGATAGTCGTCCTCAAGGACCATGGCCATCTGCCGCCGAATCGATTCCTCGTCATCGACCAGAAGGACGGTGGGGAGTGCTGGGTTGGA
>JBEIJP010000553.1:0-2727 GCA_040380245.1 Acidobacteriota bacterium
ACCACGTTCCTGATGAGTGACTATGACCCTGGCATCTTCGGGTACCTCATCGTCGTCGCGGAGAGTATGACGTCGGGACGACCCACCAACTTCAATTGGCTGGGGGGGTGGCGCACATTCGGGAGAACGATGGACGAATCGGAGCCCTTCCGGCCATCTCGATCGCGAAAGTGAGCGCCGGGGATGTCAGCCCTGATCCGGTGACTGGTGATTTTAAATTGAGATTCAACGGAAGCGAGTACGACAGATTGCCCACGATACTGGCAGTCACCAGCTTCGACAGTCAGGTCTCGGTCTCGAGCTTTCTCTACATCTACTCGCCGCCTACTGACCTCTTCTTCGGAGAGTCGGGGAATACGGTCAATATCTTCTGCCTGATCTTCAATGACACGGAACAATCGAGATCGAGCAGTTTCTCGGTGAGTTGTTACCGGCAGGACAGTCTGGCCAATATCTTCAACCGGTCGGGAGGAATCAATCAGCACGTCCCCCCGGGGCGCAGCGGGTGGATTCGTCTCTCGGGGAGTGGTTCGGCCATTCTCGGCTCGCTAATGACACGGAGCAGCCGGTTTGGCGGAGGGTATAACCTGCACGCAATCTCCCTGCTGGGAAATCACGAAATCCGGGTCCCTGTCTTCTAGGACCTGGAGACACTTAAGGAAAGAGAGGGGAGAGGGATCTTTCGAAGGAACGATCCATCCCCCTCTTCTTTTTTTCAGAACTAGGAGAAAATATTGCACGGCTGGAAAGAATGTCGGCAAGCTTTTGGAGATAGCCCATTCTTGTAGTCGGAAGAAGCAGATGTCCAGCCAAATCAAGGTTTGTCTGGGACAGGGTGAGATCGGGAAGGGCTCCCCTGAGCAAGAAAATGGAGGGGTATGAGAATTGCAAAGCCACTCGATCACGAACGTGTCCGCACGGAGGCCGATCGCTCCAGTGAGCGACCCACGGAAGACAGACCCGAGCAGTTTTCTCGGTAAGGATGTACCAGAGGAGAAAGGGAGACCAGGAATGAACCTGAAAAGTAAGAACCGAGCGATGTTGAGGGAAGCCACCAGCGAGCCATTCACCACACCAAAGAGGATATTTGGGCGGAGATCTGGTTGGAGATCTTGGCTGCAGGCAGTCGTCGTAGGAGGAATGGCTGTCGCGGGAAGCGCGGGTCTGACGGCAGCGCAAGTCAAGACGCCCCCTCCCACTCAGGCCGAGATCGAGTCGGTTCAAGTGGAGCGGATCCCCAATGGTCTGAAGAAGAAGGTGTCCGGTGTCATCCTGCGGCGGGAGGTCGACTCTTTTGTCATGCGGGATAAGACGGCAGGCGAGATCCGGGTCCTGTTGACAGGAAAGACCCGGGTCGAGGAGAAGAAGGGCAACTTCCTCCGGCGCGGCCGCAATTATGGGACGACGAGCCTGATTCGTGGCCTCAACCTGGAGGTCGAGGGGCGGGGGAACGACGAAGGTGCCCTGGTCGCCGAGAAGATCCGTTTTACCGAGAACGCCTATATGACGGCACAATCGGTCGAGACGCGGGTCGTGCCGGTTGAGGAGCGGGTCGAAGAGACCTCAACGCGGCTGAGCCAGGCAGAGGCGAACGCGCAGCGTCTCTCCGGCCAGTTGGCTGAGCTCGATACGCTCTCGAAGTCGGCTCGAACCGAAGCAGGGACCGCCCAGAAGACTGCCAATGACGCGCTGACCCGCGTCGAGACGACCAATCGTCGAATCGACGCGACCAACCAGCGGATCGACCAACTTGTCTCGTCGCTCGACGACTATGAAGCGAAGCGAGTGATCACGATTCAATTCCGGGTAGGCAGCGCCCAGCTCCTTCCGGAAGCGACACAGGCCCTCGACGAGGTCGCGGCACAGGCCAAGACCGAGCGGGCCTACATGATCGAGATCGCTGGATTCGCCTCGGCGGAGGGGGGGGTCGCCCTCAATCGCCGCTTGAGCCAGCAGCGGGCCGACGCGGTGGTACGGTACCTGGCCGAGACACACGGCGTCCCCTTGCGGCGGATGATCACCCCCTTCGGCTACGGCGCCGCCCAGCCAGTGGCCGACAATACGAGTCGCGAGGGTCGGGAGCAGAACCGTCGGGTCGAGGTTCGAATCCTGGTCAACCGAGCGCTCCAACCGTCCAAACCGGGCAGCTCGGGCGGTTCGTCGTCCGACTGATCCAGGGGGACCGGGTGATCGGCTGACGAGCGTGCCCGGAGAGCATCCGGGCACGCGTCCCCTGGGGTGAGACGGAGGGAGGAGTGGAGTGAGAGACACGACTGAGCAGGTCCTGGGAGGGTGGCAGTGGAGCACGCGCGGACAAAAGTCTCCCGGCCACTTGCGGAGGCATTCGTCTGGAAGAGAGCGCCGCTGGGTTGGATCCTGCTGCTGGCTGCTGCTCTGGCTGCTCGTCCCGGTGGGAGAAAGTTCTCAGCCTCTGAGTCAGCCTGCCCGGCGAGCGCGATTTTCTCTGGCGGAAAAGAGACCGGCTCCTGATCGGCTCCAGGTCAGGAGGGAGCAGGATCCGGTGCCCGCGCCCCCTCCTTCCCCGCCATCTCCAGAGAACCCGGCGGGTCCGCCTCCACGGGAGGAGGGAGACGACCTGGACGCGGATCCGATTCGGATCGAGTCGACGCTGGTAGTAGTTCCGGTGTCAGTCACCGATCAGTCGGGGCAGCCGGTGCGCAATTTAAGGGTAGAAGACTTTCTTCTTCGGGAAGAGGGTCAACCACA
>JBEIJP010000554.1:0-2718 GCA_040380245.1 Acidobacteriota bacterium
CGGACGCGACCGCCTCGAAATCGTCGTGCGGAATGAAGGCCGTTGTGCCAGCGTTGTTGACAAGGATGTCGAGCCGTCCGTAGGCGTCGAGGGCGGCACGGACAAGCGCGCGGCAGTCGGCGTCCACGGCGACATCGGCCTGGACGGGGATGGCGCGGCCGCCCAGCGCCTCGATCTCGGCAACGGTCTGTTCAGCCTCATCGCGGGAGCGGCTATAGTTGACGACGACCTGGCAACCGCCGGCGGCGAGTTGCTGCGCGGTGGATCGCCCCACCCCCGTTCCACCGCCGGTGACGATCGCGACTTTTCCTTCTATCTCCACGTGCTTCTCCTTGGCATTGTGCTCTATCTTCTCCGGGGTGCTCCCAACGGAGGGGAAATGGGTCTCAGATCAGTTCATCGAGGGAGCGGTTGAGGCTCAGTGCGCGCCCTTTGACGACCTGCCAGTAGCGACTGAACCGCTTGAGGTCGAGCCGGTCATCCTCTCCCCGCGAGAGGGCGACGAAGGGCTCGGGCGGGACGACCTCGACCGTCAAGGGCCCTTCGGTCTCGAGGCGTCGCACCATCCGGCGAAAGCCCGGAGCGACGCTCCCGATCGTCACAAGGCGGGAAGTACTCGCCTCGGCTGCGGCGGCGAGCAGGACCGGGACGGTACTGCCCTGATGAATCTCGATGCCCTCGATCTCCAGCAGCGACTCGTAGAGGAAGACGATCCGTTTGAAACTGACGTGATACCGGTCGAGAATCGCGTCATCGAAGACGAAGAGGCGCCGGGCCGTCGGCCAGCGACGCAGGACCGGGCTGCGGGGATCGAGGCAGTCGCCGTGAATCCAGATCAGCGGCTCGCTCATCGTCGCCCTCCTTCCGGCAGCGGCACCCTGGGAAAGAGGCGGATATGCAGGTCTTCGTAAGTCCCCTCGAAGGGGCACCCCGACCGGGCAAGGCGACAATTGCGACAGTGGACCCCGTCGGTGAACCGCTCCAGATTTTCGCGATTGAAGTAGTACGGTTTGGTCGAGAAGGTCCCCGCCACCCACTGCCAGGAGAGGTTGTTGCTCGCCGGGTCGCCATCGAGCAGGTGCTCGAGGAACCAGGCGGCCCCCGCCTGCCAGCGAATCCGCCGGAAGTGGACGACCCAGGCGGCGATCCACATCCGGGCGTGGTTGTGGAGGTATCCGGTCTGGCGCAACTCCCGCGCGAAGTGGTCCATACAGGCGAGACCACTGCGCCCCTCTGGAATCTCGGGTGGCAGGCTGGCGGCATAGTCGCGCGGAGCCCAGCCCGTCTTGCCCGACTCGCGGTCCTGCCAGATCCCCGCCCCGACACGCTGGTAGACCCGCTGCCAGTAATCGCGCCAGCCCAGTTCGTTGACCAGTTTTTCCGCGCGGGCCCCTCCGCGCTGGAGGGCGACGAGGCGTACCTCGGCGAGACTGAGAATACCGTGGCGCAGGTAGGCGGAGAGGCGAGTGACCGCCCCATTCATTCGATTGCGGGTGGCGGCGTAGCGCCCCGGATCGATCTGACGCAGCAGCTCCTCGGCCGCGCGACGCCCCCCGCGCAGCGGCGCTACCTCCGGGGAGTGGGCGACACACGACGGGAACTGCTCGCGCAGGTAGTCGATCATCGCGTCCCGATCAGGAAATTCGGTCTTGAGCTTCATGAGGAGCTTTCTCCGGGTTGTGGGCGGGCCGGCTTTACTGCCGACGATCGACGCCGCCGGCAGGCGTCGCTGCAGTAGCGGACCTCCTCCCAGACGGCGCGCCACTTGCGTCGCCACTCGAAGGGGCGCTGACAAACGGCACAGATGCGGGTCGGGAGGTTCCCCTTGCGCGGCGAACTCATGGTCGGCCCTCCGCGCTCGCCCGCATCGCCGTAGCCACCAGCCAGAGGACCAGGGCGCCACGCAGGCTCCAGGCAAACGTCCGAATCCAGTTGGTCGCCACCAGGGCGGCATGCGCTTCCCCATCGAAGCCAGCGGAGAGCTGACCGTGGCGCGGCACCTGCAGGAAGAAGGTCGAGCCCCAGATGACGATCAGCAGCAAGGCCCCCGCCCAGAGCGCCCCGCCCCCAACCGACGATGGACGCAGACCGAGCAGCAGCAGCCCGGCCGTCCCCGCCTCGGCGAGCATCGGCGGAATGACCACCCACGACGTCAGCCGGGCGTGCGATTGCGCGTAGAGCGCGAAGCCCTCCCGTCCCACCGCCTCGAAGAGTGGATAGTGGACCACCTGGACAAACCAGATCAGCCCGACCATGACCAGCGTGCTCGCCGCATGCAGCAGCAGGATCCAATGCCCTGTCGTCATGCCCTCTCCTCTTCGCCTGCCGCCTGCTGCCACGCCCGCCGCAGAATCAGACCGAAGGGGACCCACCAGATCAGATCATTGGTGAGGATGTTGAGCCCGAAGGCGAGCGGAAACACCCCTCGCCAGACGGCATCGACGAAGCCGATCGGGCCGAGAATCTTGCCGAGCAGCCCGACCAGCACAATCGGCCAGTGGGGTCAAGGGATCGCGTGCCGCCAACCCATATCCCACTCCGTAGACCCCGACGATCATCCCGACGCACTGCCAGAGCTCCGGGTAGTTGGGCCGGGCCATGCCCAACCCATCGAAGATGAGAAACGGAAAGAGGACGACCAGACCGCCCCAGACAATATTGTAGATCGCCGCGGAGAGAAGGACCCACGACATCCAGCGGGGTGCGGCCTCGGCCCCC
>JBEIJP010000555.1:0-2716 GCA_040380245.1 Acidobacteriota bacterium
CCTCGCGGCGATCACCCTGGTGATGGCGATTGTCGCCCAGGCCCAGTTCGACACCGCGACAGTGCTGGGGAGCGTCACGGACGACAGCGGAGCGGTGGTGCCGCGGGCGACGGTCACCTTGCGCAATGTGGCGACCGGGGTTACCGCGACCGCGGTAACGGATGAGAGCGGTGCCTACCAGTTCTTCAACGCCCGCATTGGCGTCTACAGTGTCAGCGCGGAGGCGGCGGGCTTCACGCGAGGGGTGGCCGAGAACGTCCAGGTCAAGGTGGGTGCGCGGCAGCGGGTCGATCTCTCCCTCAAGCCGGGTGCGGTGACGGAGACGGTGACCATCTCCGGCGACAGTGTGCAGCTTCTCGAGACGGAGACGAGCGACCGTGGGCAGGTCATCAATCGGCAGCAGATCGTCAACCTGCCCCTCAACGGCCGGGCCTACGCCGATCTGGCCCTGCTCTCGCCGGGCGTGCGCCGTTCGGTGCTCAACAACCAGGGGTCGGGAGGTCGCGACGCCTCGTTCAACGTCAATGGACTGCGCAGCTCGCTCAACAACTTCGTCCTCGACGGAGTCGACAACAACTCCTACGGGACGAGCAACCAGGGCTTCTCCAACCAGGTCGTCCAGGCCTCGCCCGACGCGGTGCAGGAGTTCCGGGTGCAGACCAACAACTTCAGCGCCGAGTATGGTCGGGCCGGCGGCGCGGTCATCAACGCCTCCCTGCGCAGCGGGACCAATGAATTTCACGGGTCGGCCTACAACTTCCTCCGCAACACGGCGCTCAACGCGACCGGCTTCTTCAAGCCGACGCGCGGACAGAAGCCAGTCCTGATCCAGAACCAGTTCGGGGCGACGATCGGCGGGCCGATCGCCAAGGACCGCACCTTCTTCTTCTTCAATTACGAGGGATTTCGCCGGATCACGCGCACGCTCAACTTTGGGACGGTCCCGACGGTGGCTCAGCGTGAGGGGCGTCTCGGCGTTCCGGTGCGCAATCCCCTGACGGGGGTGGTCTACGCCGACGGGGTCATTCCCGCCGCGGCGATCACGCCCTTTGCCCGTCAGGTCATGGCCGGGCTGGTCCAGCCGATTACCAGTCTCAACGCGACTGGCTTTGTCGCCAACAACTTCGAGTCGCTGCCGCGCAGCAGCTTCTACAACGACAAGGGCGACCTCAAGATCGACCACACCTTCAATTCGAAGACGACCGTCTTTGCCCGGCTCAGCCAGCGCAAGGTCAACAACTTCGAAGCGCCGACGATTCCCGGGCCGGTCTTCAGCGAGGCCAACGCCTACGTGCGCGTCCTCAACCAGCAGCTGGCTTCGGGGATCACCCACAATCTCTCCTCGACCTCGGTGCTCGAATTCCGGCTGGGGATTTCGCGGACGCTGGCGGGGAAGACGCCGACAGGCGTTGGCGACCCCAACTTCCGGCTTCCCGGACTGCCGACCGATGCGCGTTTCGCGGGCGGATTGAGCACCCAGAGCATTGGCGGCTATACCGGACTCGGACGGCAGAGCAGCAATCCCCAGTTCCAGGACCCGTTTGTCTGGAATCCGCGGCTCAACTACTCGATGCTCGCCGGGCGTCACAGCTTGAAGATGGGCTACGAGTACCAGGCGATCAACACCGAGATCGACGACTTCAACCCGAAGTACGGGCAGAGCGGCTACTCGGGTCAGTTCAGCCGTCCGTCGGGCGCGGCGAGCAACAACCTCTACAACCTCGCGGACTTCCTGATGGGGGCTCGCAGCACCTACTCCCTCAACAACAACGTCATCGTCAACTACCGGCAGCGGATGCATTTCGCTTACCTGCAGGACGACTTCAAGGTCAACCAGCGGCTGACGCTCAACCTCGGGGTGCGCTACGAATTTTCGACGCCGCAGTGGGAGAAGGACAATCTGCTCGCCAACTTCGATCCGCAGAGTCTGACGTTGCTGCGCGCGAAGGCAGGCTCGATCTATGACCGAGCGCTGGTCGATCCGGACTTCAACAACTGGGCTCCGCGGATCGGCTTCGCTTACCAGGCGATGGAGAAGACGGTGCTGCGCGGCGGCTACGGGATCAGCTACATCCACTTCAACCGCCTGGGCGGAGAGAACCTGCTCGCCTTCAACGGGCCGAATATCGTCGGCAACAGCATCTCGCAGCAGCCGTCGCAGGGTTTGTGCACGGGGAACGCGTTCATCAACTGCTTCCGGGTGACGGAGCAGGGCTTCCCGGATGGGTTTGTCGCGCCGGAGCGCTTCAACACCTTGACCGCGCGGGTCAACTTCACGCCGCGGGATACCCGGACGGCCTATGTGCAGAGCTGGCACCTGACGCTGCAGCGCGAGCTGCCCTTGAAGCTGCTGGTCGACATTGGGTACATCGGCAACCGCAGCAACAAGCTGATCAACCTCGGGGACTACAACCAGGCGCGCCCGAACAATGCCGCGGGCACAATTCCGCTGCAGCAGCGGCGTCCCATTCCCGAGTTTGCCGATATCACCTACTCGTATAACGGCGGCAAGAGCGATTATCACGCGTTCCAGGGCAAGCTGCAGTGGCGTGTGGGTGCCGGGTTCAACGTGCTGAGCTCGCTGACGCTCTCGCGGGCCCGCGACAACGGTGCCGGGTCACTGGAAAACCCGAACGGCGACTCGCCGGCGCCGCAGGACTTCTACAACATCGACGCCGAGTGGGGCCTGTCGGGCTACCACCAGCCCTACAACAGC
>JBEIJP010000556.1:0-2704 GCA_040380245.1 Acidobacteriota bacterium
CGTGACGGGACGTCCCTGTGAACGCAACACCTCCAACTGACCCGCCGCCGTGTACCAGTCCGTTCCCGACCTGGGATCGACCAGGTTGGCCGGCGACATGATGTCGCGCACCGCGAGGAGGTTGCGACCCATTCGGCCAATGTAGGAGAGCTGGAGCAGCGCGCCGAACGGAAGCTCCCGCTCGATCGTGAAGTTCCAGTTGTACTGCGTCGGCGCGATGATCGAATCGTCGAGGCTTCCCTCGATGTTGCCCGGGAAGGCCCGTGTCTGCGGCGTCCGCGGCCAGGTGATGCTGCTGGGAACTCTGTTCGCTGGAAGCAGCCCACGCACCAACTGCCCAAAGCCCGTGAAGAGCGGCCCCGGATTGGTCGTCAGGTTGTAGGTGTTCGCCGCGGTGACCGCCTGCTGCGTGAACCCGATCGTGTTGTTGAGGTCGAAGCTGACCGCGAGCTGGTTCCCGTAGTAGTCGTTGAACATCGAGAATCCGCCCCGCAGCACCGACTTGCCCGCATCCCCGAAGAGCTTGTGGAGCAGGCCGGTCTTGAAGTCCGGCGACCAGCTGATCGCCGCGCGCGGCTGGAAGTTGTTCTTGTCGTACTTATAGGCCCCTGTCCGACCATTCGCCGGACCCGAGAGGTCGAGCGAGATCAGCTCGTTGAGGGGACGACCGGCCTTCATCCCGTCGATCCGGCGCTGGAAGTAGTCGCCCAGGCTGACCGTCGGCTTGACCTCGAATCCGTTCTGCTCGTAGACGGGCTTGCTGATCCCGTAGCGCAACCCGTAGGTGAGGGTCAGGTTCGGCTTGATCTTCCACGAATCCTGCATGTACAGGTCGTACTCTTCGGTCGCGAAGGTACGATCCGTCGCTGATCCCGACGGCAGCAGCGCCCCGTCCTTGCCGAAGATGAAGTTCGCGGCAAACTGTGAATACCGACCGATCAGGGCCGTCACCGCGTTCTGCACGTTCGAGATGTCCGCGTTGGCGATGTTGAATCCTGCCGCGACGATTGGGGAGTTGATCGAGGTCCCTCCTCCCGGATAGAACGAGGGGTTGGTCACCGCGTTGTCGAACGAATTGGCGAACGACTCACGCCGGTTGCGGATGAGGCGGATGTTGGTCCCGAACTGCATCGTGTGCGTTCCCTTGATCCACGATGTGTCGTTCGTGATGTTCTGCACCGGCGTCGTCCGATTGAGCGAGCGCGAGAAGAGGAACGGGCTGTAGATGAAGCGGAAGGAGATGGCGTTGGCCGACGAGTCGCCCTGGTTGCTGAACGAATCGCGCGTCATCCCATACCGGAAGTTGTTGACGATGCTGTTGGAGACCGTCCAGGTGTGCCCGAAGGTGTACCCGAGCGGGTGGCTCCAGGTCGAAGGCGCCGGCGTGTCCGGGAAGTTGCTGACATTTCCCAGCAGGTCATAGATGTAGTTGCCACGCGCGAAGACCTGATGCTTGTCGGAAAGATTGAAGTCGAACCGCGCGATGTGCGAGTTGCGGTCCTCGGTGATCGGCGCGTTGAAGCGGAACCCGGCGGTGTTGAGCAGCCGACCCGGCGCGCTGTCCCCGGCGTTGAAGTCGTTCGCCGGATAGCGACGGGCCGCATCCGCCAGCGCCGCGATCGCCGCTGGGTTGGTCCCGGCGTTCGGGAAGACCCGGGCGATATCCGCCGCTGTCAGCTGGGAGATGGCGCCCGTCCCCGCGTCCCGGTAGCGCACGATGCCCTGTCCGAGGGAGGGCAACGGCACCGTCCGCGTCACCGGAACTCCGCGCTTCTCCTGCAATCCTTCGTAGCTGTAGAAGAAGAAGACCCGGTTCTCGACGATCGGTCCGCCGATCGCTCCGCCATAGAAGTGGCGACGCCGCGTCGGTCGGGGCGTCCCGGTCCGGTTGTTGAAGAAGTCGTTGGCGTCCAGGAAGTCGTTGCGTCCCCCGTAGAAAGCCGCTCCGTTGAACTCGTTCGTCCCGCTCTTGGTGACGAGGGAGATCTGGGCTCCGGAGGAGCGTCCCTGGCTGGCGTTGGCGTTCGCCGTCGTCACCCGGAACTCCTGGGTCGCTTCCGCGTTGAGGCGGAGCACTGGCGCGGCGAGAGCGTTGGTCTGGGCCTCGTTGATGTCGACACCGTCGAGCGTGATGTTCGACTGGTCGCTCCGCGCGCCCGTCACATACCCTTCCTTGGTGACGCCCGCCTGCAGCGTCAGCAGCTGCGCGGGATTCCGGTCGGCCAATGGCAACTGGATGATCTGGTTGTTGCCGATCGCGGTCCCGAGCGTCGCGTCCTGGGTATTGACGGTGATCTCATTGCTCGAAGAGACCGTCACCACCTCCGTCAGCTGCCCGACTTCCATCGTCAGATCGATCGTCGAAGCCGTGTCGACCAGCGTCTTGACATTGGTCGTCACTGACTTCTTGAATCCGGTAGCTTCCGCTTCAATAACATAATCACCCGGGGGAAGCGCCGTGATGATGTAGGTGCCGGTGGCACTCGACTGGGTGGTGCGGCTCAGGTTGCGTGCGTCATTGCGGATCGTCACCGTCGCGCCGGCAATGACTTGCCCCTGGGCGTCCGTGACTGTGCCGCGCACCGTCGACGTCCCCGTCTGGGCCGCGACGTCAAAGACCAGGCCAAGGGCCAGGACCAGTGCGCACACCAAGGAAGCTGCAGTGGTTGGGTTTGTTTTTCTCATGCTCTCCTCGCAAGAACAG
>JBEIJP010000557.1:0-2686 GCA_040380245.1 Acidobacteriota bacterium
ACCTCGAGCAGGTGTGGAGTCGGGCTGAGACGGAAGACCTGCCGGCAGGCCTCCATCACCGCGCGGACCTCGTTGAAGAGCTGATGGCACGGCGGGCAGGCGAGGAGGTGCTCAGCGAACGGTCGCCGCTGGAATCGCTCCATCTCGTAGTCGAGATAGTCACTGATCCGCTGCTCGAATTGGCCACAATCCAAAAAGCTGTCTGGCAAACTGTCTGGCCGTCTGTCCCGCTCTTCCATCACCAATCTCCGTCACTGTAATCATCGCGCCATCGAGCGGGGACGCCGCTTGACGCGAACAGAGCCAGTGGGTCTTCCAGGCATTCCAGAGAGACCTTCAAGCCGTCGGTACGCCGATGCCCTCTCCCTTGCGCAGCCATCGAATCTTCGACAAAGTGCATTCTAGGGTGGTCTGGTATTCAATTCAAGGAGGGGGGTGGCGGAGAGGCAGCCGCGGGAGGAACGGGAAGGAGTCAGGCGCGGGGTGAGGGTCTGGTGAAGTAGAGCCCGATCATACTGGTCGACCAGATAAAGACGGCCAGGACGCGACCCTGCCAGTAGGGCGAGAAGGCGCCGGTAACCAGAAGCGTCAGGGTAACCAGACCCGCGATGCGCCATTTCTGTGGGCGGGTCAACCCACGCCTCTCCCGAAACGCGAGAATGTAGGGGCTCAGTACCGGATGCGTCATCAGCCAGCGATACCAGCGATCACTACCCCGGGCAAAGCAGTAGGCGGCGAGCAAGAGAAACGGGGTAGTTGGCAACAGTGGAAGTGGAATTCCCAGAACGCCAAGCCCCACACACACGAAACCCACAGAAAGGTAGATCTTCCTGGAGAAGGGGCGGATCAGTGGGCGAGCAAGGCGGATTGTCTCTGTTGGCTTCTCCATAACGTCGAGTGCCATTGTGCGCCAGAAAAAGATCGAATGCAAATTTGACAGGGTGGGTTGCCACACCTATCATCAGTCGCAGTTTGGGCGGGATCGCCTCCCTGCCCCGGACGTCACGGTGGCGTGGCAGATTGACGTGGTCCAGATCGATCTGCCGGCCAGCTCAGCAACTGAAAGCGTGAGCCTGAAATGTGCGTGGGGCAAAAAGGCCAACAGAAGCAAAAGGAGTGGGACAAGAGATGAGTGTCTATGACAGCAAAGACCTGATGAGCCTCAAAGCCGCGGGACGGGAGTTCGACGTCCCGACGGTGACGCTCGAGCTGGCAATTCGGCAGGGGACGCTGCGCGCCATTGTCCAGGACGGGCAGTCCTGGCTGCTGCGGCCGGATGTCGAGCAGTTTGTCAAACGGACCGTCAAGCAGGGTGCGGGGAATCGGGTGATCAGCGCGTTTCGACGCTGATCCGTTCACGAGAGGAGCCTTGATCCGGGCATGCGCGAACGACTTGGACAGAAGGTCGGCCAGTTCACCGAATCGGTCATCCGGGAGATGACCCGACAAGCAGCGGTCTATGGAGCGGTCAATCTTTCGCAGGGCTATCCGGACTTTCCCGCTCCCGCGGAGATCAAACAGGCGGCGTGCCAGGCCATCGAGGCCGATGTCAACCAGTACTCGATCACCTGGGGAGCGCCTGCCTTCCGCCGTGCGATCGCCGAGAAGACGAGGCAGCATCTTGGGTTGGAGATCGATCCGGACCGCGAAGTAGTGGTCACGTGTGGTGCGACCGAGGCGATGATCGCCACGCTGCTGGCGCTGCTCAACGCCGGGGACGAAGTGATCGTCTTCGAGCCCTACTACGAGAACTACGGACCCGACGCGATCCTGACCGGGGCGATCCCTCGCTACGTGACGCTCTTCCCGCCGCGAGATGGCAACGGGGTCTGGCACTTCGATCCGGACGAGTTGCGGGCCGCCTTTTCGGACCGGACGCGGGCCATCATCATCACCACCCCACACAATCCTACCGGCAAAGTCTTCAGCCGGGAGGAGCTAGGCTTCATTGCCGAGCTCTGTCATCAGTTCGATGTCATCGCCATCACCGACGAGATCTACGAACACATCTGGTATCCACACCCGGAGCGTACCGTCGAGCACGTCGCCATCGCCACCCTGCCGGGGATGCGGGATCGGACCGTGACGATCAACAGCCTCTCCAAAACATTTGCGGTGACCGGCTGGCGAGTTGGCTACGCCATTGCCGCCCCGGACCTTATGCATGGGATTCGTCAAGTGCACGACTTCCTGACGGTCGGCGCGGCGGCGCCCCTGCAGGCGGCGGGAACCTTCGCCATGTCTCTCCCGCCGACCTATTACCAATCCTTGCAAGCTGAATACCAACAGCGAAGAGACTTTCTGGTAGGGACGCTGCACGAAGTCGGGTTTGGCTGCGCTCCTCCCGATGGAGCCTATTACATCATGGCCGACATCTCCCGGTTTGGTTTCGAGAACGACCTCCGGTTCACGGAGCACCTGATCCGTGAGGTGGGGGTAGCGGCTGTGCCCGGGAGCAGCTTCTTCCGGCGCCCGGAACTCGGCCGCCATCTCGTCCGCTTCTGCTACTGCAAGCGCGAGGAGACACTGCAGACCGCTGCAGAGCGGCTGCGGAAGCTGGGCTGATCGTCCCCTCTCCTCGACCCTGATGACCCCTCGGGTGATCGACTTCCGCAAGATATAAAAGAACTGCTTGACTTGACCGGGGGCTTGTGGCAATTTCTGCAGCAATCTAACTGTTGATGGG
>JBEIJP010000558.1:0-2683 GCA_040380245.1 Acidobacteriota bacterium
CTGGTCACCCGATCGAAGCGCACGATCTGCCAGAGTGGAAACTGGGCATTGTAGTTGAACGCGCCATTGCGCTGCGCCCAGTAGAAGAAGCGGCCATCGGGCGAGGCGACGATCCCCATCTTGTTCGATTGCTGGCGCGTCGCTCCGGAGCCCTGGCCCGGCTCGGCCGGCGGAGGCGGGGGCGGCCCGATGCTCACCCCGCTGCCACCGTCGCGGTGCCAGAGGTAGCCGTGGAAGGTTCCGATCCCGCGCTCCGACTTCGAGGCGATGATGTACTGGCCGTCAGACGTCCAGGAGGGGGAGAGGAACATCAGCATCCCCGCGCCGCGCCCCTTGGTGATCGGCTTCGGGTTGCCGCCATCCGGGTCGCAGACCCAGAGCTGCTCCGCGCCGCTGCGATCGCTGATGAAGGCGATCTGCTTGCCGTCGGGCGAGAACTTCGGCTGGCTCTCGAACGACATCTCCCCGACGATCCGCTTCGCCTCGCCGCCCGCGATCGGCAGCGTGTAGAGATCTCCCAACAGATCGAAGACGATCTGCTGCCCATCCGGTGAGACGTCGAGCGACATCCACGTTCCCTCGTCGGTGGCAAAGGAGATCTTCCGCTCGGCTTTGAGGACCAACTCCTCTTTTCGGGCGTCGGGTTTTCCCTCCTGGGGGGATTGGGTAGACGGCCCGAGCGGGCCCCGCACGGCCTCGACGCTGGTCAGTGCCGGATAGAGCAGGAAGAGGGCGCAGAGGAGGCCTCCGCCGGTGGCGATGATTCGCTTCTTTGTCATGGGATGCAGACCTCGGCAAGTCCGACTCCCGCCTCCCCCACCCGCCGCTCGACCCTGCTGGCATCGAGCACACGGCGATGGATGATCGGGATCGGAATGTAGACGACACACGCGATTGAGACTCGCCGGTGAATACCCGGCAAAAGCAAGACTTGAACATACCTTCCTCTCCTCGATACCGTCAAGGTCCGCCGCTCGAAAGTCGGGGAGACGCCAGAGTACCCGTATCTGGCCCTCCCCCTGGCCTTCTCCCAGCCGAGAGGGGGTTGGGAGAGTAGAAGCGGCATCCTGCCGCTTCTACTCTGGAGCGGGATGGGCTTGTGGTCTTTCTCCAGTGATGGCGTATAATCCGGAAATTCCAAGCGAAGCGGCGCTGCCGGCAAGTGGGAGCGTGCGGAAGACCAGCATGACGCGAACACCATAAGGATGGGACCAGATGAACAATGGACGCAGAAAAGTGTTGAAGGCCGCGGCGGCGACGGCGATGGCCGCGCCCCTGGTCGTCGAGGCGGAGGGTGGGGCACAGTCGAAGGTCCCTACCGGGAAGAAGGTTCACTACCGCGGCGGCAAGAAGCCGGAGCGGAAGCCAGGCGAACAGCCACCGCTCTTTTCGGGCGCCGTCTCCTATGGCAACCTGCTCTTCATCGCCGGAAAGGGAGCCCACTTCGAGGGCGACATCAAAGCCCACACCAGGCATGTCCTCGACGAGATCGAGAAGGAGCTGGTCAACGCCGGCTCCTCGATGGAGAAGGTGCTCAAGGCCAATGTCTATCTGGCGGACGGCAAGGACTACCAGGCGATGAACGAGGTCTTTCGGGGGCGCTTTGGCGATGAGCCGCCGGTGCGCACGACCATTGCGGCCGCCTGGGTACCGGGCGACTCGCTGGTGGAGATCGATGTCATCGCCTACATTTGAGAGTCCGTGCGTCAGGTCAGCCGGGAGAAACCTGGAACGGCGGGGCTTCCTTCCGTTCCGGTCGAGGGTTTCCCGGCCAATCCCTCTTCCCGGAAATACTTAGAGCCGGGAGTGGGCAACTTTCCCCGTGGTTGAGCCATCTGGGTAGATTGGTTAAAATGGCAGACCAGGAGAGGCACTGACGATGTCGACGGCACACCCCCATGGTCTCCGCTGGCGGATCGACCTCCCCATCGGAGGGGGGCTGCTCCTCTTCGGCACCTACATCCTGCTGAAGATGGCCTACCTGCCGCTCTGGTTGAGTACGCTCTACACGGTGCTCTTCCTGGGAATCGCCTGGGTCTACCTGGCGCGGCGCTTTGCCATCCGGGCCCCGTTCGGGCTGGCCGTCCTCATCTACCTGACGGCGGCCCTCGACGGGGTAGGGAACTACTTCGGGCTCTACAGTCGGACGTTCCGCTGGCTGCAGTACGACGAGTTCACCCACACTCTCGCGCCGGCGCTCGCCGCGCCGGTCATCGTCTGGCTGCTCGGGGAGGTCGCGGAGAGGGCCGGGATGCGGGTCCCTCCGGCGCTCCTGACGGGCCTTGCCGTCTGCGTCATGTTCACCGTGGCGGGCTTCTATGAGATCGTCGAGTACTGGGACGACCGCTACATGCACCCTGTGCCCGGGATGCGCATTCACGGCTCCTACGACACCCCGAAGGACCTGCAGGCCAATCTGCTGGGCGGGGCGATTGGGGGCGTCGCCGCCTACCTCGTCCGCCGGCGAAGAGGACTCTCCGCGAAGGGATGACGATCGGGCCGGAATCGTCTAGAACCTGATCAGTTTATTTCTATTTCCCTGATGGTCTTTTAGCGGTTTTTTCTTACAGTCTGTATCTTCGGTTTCATTTACAGAAATCTGCACATCTCTGTCTTGCCTGCGGATCCTCCTCATCTGTCCGCGGTGAGAACTCTGGATGACGGGTGGCGGATCGGATGGGGC
>JBEIJP010000559.1:0-2680 GCA_040380245.1 Acidobacteriota bacterium
GACGATGTTGTAGCTGAAATCGTCGGTTTCGCCAATGGTCAGCCCAGGCTTGATCCCACCGCCCGCCAGCCAGATGGTGAAGCAGCGCGGATGATGGTCACGCCCGTAATCGGTCGCGGTCAATTCGCCTTGCGAGTAGACGGTGCGACCAAACTCTCCTCCCCAAACGACCAGCGTCTCCTCCAGCAACCCCCGTTCCTTGAGATCGAGAATCAGCGCGGCCGACGCCTGATCTGTGTCCCGGCACTGGTTGGCGAGGTGGCTTGGACACTTGCGGTGCTGGTCCCACCCCCTGTGAAACAGCTGAACGAACCGTACGCCCCGCTCGGTGAGTCGCCGGGCGAGCAGACAGTTGGCGGCAAAAGTCCCCGGTCGACGCGAGTCTGGACCGTAGCGCTCAAACGTCCGTTCCGGCTCGTCCGAAAGGTCAGCCAATTCCGGCATCGCCGACTGCATCTTGAAGGCCAGCTCGTACTGCGCGATGCGCGCGAGGATCTCTGGATCTCCCTTCTCCTCAAAGCCCAGTTGGTTGAGCATCGCGAGATCATCGAGATAGTCGCGGCGAGATCGGCGGCTCATTCCTGGAGGGTCGGCCAGATAGAGCACCGGCTCCCGGCCCCCCCGCAAGCGGACGCCCTGGAATTTCGAAGGGAGAAAACCGCTCCCCCAGAGTCGTTCGTAGAGTGGCTGGTCGTTGGTGTTGCCAGTTCCCACCGAGACCAGACTGACAAAGGCTGGCAGATTGCTGTTCTCGCTGCCGAGCCCGTAGCTGATCCACGCACCGATGCTCGGTCGTCCGGCCAGCTGAAAGCCGGTGGTCATAAAGGTGATCGCCGGGTCATGGTTGATCTGCTCGGTCTGCATCGATTTGATGAAGCACAACTCGTCGGCGACTTTGGCGGTATAGGGCAGCAACTCGCTCAACCAGGCGCCGGATTTCCCGTGGCGGGAGAACTGAAAGATCGACGGCGCCGTTGGAAAACTCGCCTGGTTGGCCGTCATTCCGGTCAGCCGCTGCCCCCGCCGGATCGACTCCGGCAGATCCTGCCCCCGGTACTTCGTCAGCTGTGGCTTCGGATCGAAGAGGTCGAGTTGGGAGGGCCCGCCAGATTGAAACAGGTAGATGATCCGCTTCGCCCGTGGCTTTTCGGCCAGGGCGCTTCGCGCGGCGGCCTGATCCTGGAGCAATGTCGAGAGCGCCGCCAGCCCCGTGGCCGTGCGACAAAGAAATCGACGACGGCCCGGATCGGCAACAGCCTCCGCATCCTGCTCCGGCATGGCGGTCCCCATTGATCGGTCTCTCATCACGGCTCCCCTCTGGTCTCTCTGAGCGACTACTCTCTGGTCAGGGCCTCGTCGAGATTCAGGATGAGGCTGGCGACAACGGTATAGGCGGCGAGCCCGGGCAGGTCGATCCCCGGGTCGCCCCTCTTCTCTCCGACACTGAGCAAGCGTCGCGCGCTGTCGGGATCCGCCTGGAAGGCAGCGAGATTGACTTGAAGTCGATCGGTCAGCACCTCCAGTTCGCGCGGCCGGGGCGCCCTGGTCAGCACCAGCCGGAAGGCGTGGGTCAGGCGCGAGGTGGGTTGCGCGCCCCCTTCCCGGATCGACCTCAGCGCGAGAAAGCGGGCCGCTTCAAGGAATGCCGGGTCATTCATCAGGTTGAGCGCCTGCAGCGGCGTGTTGGTCCGCGTCTCCCGCACGCTGCAGGTATCGCGCGTCGCTCCGTCAAAATTGGCCATCAGCGGCGGTGCAATCGTCCGTTTCCAATAGGTGTAGAGGCTGCGTCGGTAGAGCTTCTCCCCGTGGTCCTGCTGGTAGGCGAGTCCGCTGGAACTCATCTCCTCCCAGAGTCCCGCTGGTTGATACGGCTTGACAGAGGGGCCGCCGAGCTTCTCCACCAGCAATCCGGAAGTGAAGAGCGCCTGGTCACGAATCATCTCCGCCGGCAGACGAAGCCGTGGCGCGCGGGCGAGAAGCCGATTCTCGGGATCCCGCGCGAGACTCTCCGCCGAAACACGCGACGATTGCCGGTATGTGGCGCTGGTGACAATCGCTCTGATCAGTGCCCTGACATCCCAGGCTTGGACAGCATTGGGGAGGGAGCCACGGACAAAGTTGACCGCCAGCCAGTCGAGCAGCTCTGGGTGGCTCGGCCATTCCCCCTGGGATCCGAAATCCTCTGTGGTTTTGACCAGACCGACCCCGAAGAACATCTGCCAGAAGCGATTGACGGTAACTCGGGCCAGCAGCGGATGATCGGGCCGCACCAGCCAACGCGCCAGCCCGAGTCGATTCGAGGGAGCGTCTGTCGGCAGGGGGGGCAGAATGGCGGGCACGCCGCGCGTCACCGGCTCACCGGGTGCGTCATACGATCCTCGGCGAAGGACGTGCGCGGCGCGCGGCTGCGGCAGATCTTCCATGACCATAACCGAGGGCGCCTCCGCCTCGATCCGCTCCCGCTGCCTGCGCAGCTCCTCCGTCCGTCGCAAGAGACGCGCTGCCGAACCAGAGCCTGCCATCGCCAGCTTTGCCTGAAATGCGCTCCGCAGCAGGTCGCGCGCTCCTGCCCTCTTCAACGCCAGCAACGATCGCGAGTCTGCCAGCCGTACGATCGCCGACTCCTGGAGGGGCAGATCGAAGACTCGAAGCTCATCGATCTGCCCCTTGAACTGCCGTC
>JBEIJP010000560.1:0-2669 GCA_040380245.1 Acidobacteriota bacterium
CCTCTTTGTCGGGATCAACGACCGCGACGCCGCCTGGCACGACCTCTATCAAGTGCAGATCTCGACCGGGAAACGCACCTTGCTGCGCAAGAACACCGAGAAGGTCTCCGGCTGGGTCTTCGATCTCAAGGATCAGCTGCGGCTGGCGACCCGCGTCGCCGACAACGGGGACACAGAAGTCCTGCGGGTCGATGCCGACGGCTTGAAGAAGGTCTACTCCTGCTCGGTCTTCGAATCGTGCGGTCCGGTCCGTTTCCACGCCGATAACCGGCGCGTCTACATGGTGACGGACAAGGGCGAGTCGGTCGATCGCCAGGCCCTCGCGCTCTTCGATCCGGCGTCCGGCAAGGAAGAGAAGGTCGAGTCCGATCCGGAGGGGCGCGTCGACTTCGGGAGCGCCCAGTTCTCCGACCGGACCGATGAGCTGATCGCCACCGTCTATGTCGACGAGCGCACCCGGGTCTACTGGAAGAACCGGGAATGGCAGGCCGACTATGAGTTTTTGAAGTCCAAATTCCCCGGGCGCGAGATCGGGATTGGGTCCGGGACGACCGACGAGAGCCTCATGCTCGTCTCGGTCTCGAGTGACACGGAGCCGGGAGAGAGCCACCTCTTCGACCGCAAGAAGCGACAGCTGACCTTCCAGTACAGAGTCTACGAGGCCTTGCCGCGGGAAGCGCTCGCTCCGATGGAAGCGGTTCGCTATCCCTCATCGGATGGACTGGAGATCCCCGCCTACCTGACCCTGCCCAAGGGAGTCCCCGCCAAAAACCTGCCCCTCGTCGTCTTTCCGCACGGCGGGCCGTGGGCGCGTGATGTGTGGGGCTACGACTCCTTCGCGCAGTTTCTGGCCAACCGGGGCTACGCGGTCCTCCAGCCCAACTTCCGCGGTTCGACCGGGTATGGGAAGAAGTTCCTCAACGCGGGGAACAAGAAGTGGGGAGAGACGATGCAGGACGACCTGACCTGGGGAGTCCGGTATCTCGTGGGCAAGGGAATCGCCGATCCGAAGCGGGTCGGGATCATGGGCGGCTCCTACGGTGGATACGCGACGTTGGCGGGCCTCGCCTTCACGCCGGACGTCTACACGTGTGGCGTTTCGATCGTTGGTCCCTCCAACCTGCTGACCCTCCTCGAGACGATTCCCCCCTACTGGGAGGCGGCGCGGACTCTCTTCCACGAGCGAATGGGAAATCCAGCGACACCCGAAGGCAAGGCGCTGCTCGAGCGGCAGTCGCCGCTCAACTCGGCCAGCCGGATCAAGGTGCCGCTGCTGGTGATCCAGGGCGCGAACGATCCTCGGGTCAAGAAGGCGGAGTCGGATCAGATCGTCATCGCCCTGCGTGAGCGCAAGCTGGCGGTCGAGTACCTGGTGGCGCCAGACGAGGGGCACGGGTTCGCGCGGCCGATCAACAACCTCGCCACCTATTCCCAGGCGGAGAAGTTCCTCGCGACCCATCTCGGTGGACGCTACCAGGCGGAGCGCAAGCCGGAGATCGAGCAGCGGTTGAAGGAGATCACCGTCGATATCGCCAGCGTCACGCTGCCTAAGAAGATCGAGGCCGCGGCCGGGACTCCGCAACCGGTGGCGGCGCTGCGGGCCGGGACATATCGCTATGACGGGAAGATCGACATCGGTGGACAGTCGATCGGCTTTACCGCCCGGACAGAGATCAAGGAGGAGGCCGGTGGTTGGACACTGACCGAGACGGCCGCCTTTCCGCAGGGAGAGATGACCGATACGACCCGTCTCAGTTCGCAAGGGTTGGCCCTCAAGAGTCGGGCCATCCGCCAGGGACCGGTGGCGATCGATCTGACCATCGACGGCGCGAAAGTGACCGGATCGATGGCGATGGGAGGCAACTCGCGTCCCGTCGAGGTTGCGCTCGATGGGCCGCTCTTTGCCGATGGGGCCGGAGCCTTTGACGTTCTCTCGACCCTGCCGCTCGCCGATGGCTATGAGACGGTCTTCCGCAATCTCGATGTCAACAGCCAGAAGGCCCAGCTCAAGCAGCTCAAGGTGGTTGGCAAGGAGAAGGTGACGGTCCCAGCCGGCCAATTCGACGCCTGGAAGGTCGAGGTGGTCAATCCGTCAGATGGAGGCAAGACCCTCTTCTGGGTGGGCCCTGAGTCGCGGAATGTCCTGCGCATTCAGGCGACCATGCCTCAACTCAACGGCGCGACGATGACGATGGAGCGACTCCCGTAACGGGTGCGTCTCCTGACTCTGACTCACGTGGGTCATCGAGGGGAGGGGAGAACCTGTCGGCTCTCCCCTCTCCTGACACTGCCCGACGTGGAAACCCTTGATGTTGCATCCGAGAGGAGACGCGCGAATCGATGGCCGTTTACGAGCATCGCTACCATGCCTATGAGGGAGCGCTCACGTCGAATTGGAGGCGGTTCCTGGTTCTACCCCGCTATTCCTGGCAGGTGTTGGCCCGGAGTCGGCTCTTCCTGATTCTGATGATCGCGAGTCTGATCTGCCCTCTCGTCTATACGATCCTGATCTATCTGCACCACAACGCGAGCGCCCTCGCGGCCTTCGGAATTTCGCCGGACCAGGTGCTCCCGATCGACGCGGACTTCTTCCGGGTCTTCGTCGGGGTCCAGACGCTGCTCGCGCTGCTGGTCTCGGTCCTGGTAGGGCCGACGCTCGTCTCGCCCGA
>JBEIJP010000561.1:0-2667 GCA_040380245.1 Acidobacteriota bacterium
CTTCGCCGGTCGCTATGAGACGACCGAGCAGTTTTTGAGCGACCTGGCGCTGGTGGCGAGCGAGCGCTTCGCCACGCCGGGGAGCGTTGTTGGAGAGGATCTCGTCGCGGGGGGAGAAGAGGACGAGCGCGTCACGCTCTCCTCGATCCATCAAGCCAAGGGCCTCGAGTGGCGCGCGGTCTTTCTGCTCTGGGCGGCCGATGGGCGCTTTCCGGCGCCGCGGGCGCTCTGGGATCCGATGGGGGAGGAGGAGGAACGGCGCCTCTTCTATGTCGCGGTCACCCGCGCCCAGGAGGAGCTCCACCTCTGCTTCCCCCTGCTCGAACTGGATCGGGGCGGCCAGGCGGTCCTCCATCGACCGTCCCGCTTCATTACCGAAGTTTCGCGGCCCCTCTTCGAGATCTGGAATCTGGAAGAGGAGACGCCGGCGTTTCCCGAGGAGGGCCCGACGGGTCCGCCTTTGCTCCATTGATTCGATGGCGAAGCCGCCTGCTAAGTAGAGGAGAGAGAATGGCCGATGTCGATGTTCATCTGAAATGGGAAGGGGAGAAGCGATTCACGGCGACCAATGGCACGGGCCGCCAGATCGTGCTCGACGGGACCAAGACGGCCGGTCCGAGCCCGATGGACCTGCTGCTCGAAGCGCTCGGCGGCTGTTCGGCGATCGATATCGTCGTGATCATGGAGAAGGTGCGGACTCCGCTCCAGCGCTTCGAGATGTCGATCGCCGGCACGCGCGGGGCGACCGATCCGCGCTACTACACGGAGGCGGTCCTGCGCTTCGATGTCTGGGGAGACGGAATCAGCGCCAACAAGCTGGCTCGCGCGATCAACTTGTCGATCTTCAAATATTGCAGTGTCTTCCATTCGCTCCGCCGGGATCTCCGTCTCGAAGCCGAGTACCGGATCCACGCGGTCGGGGCGGAGGCCGGCGGCGACTATGTCCGAGTCGAGCAGGCTCTTCCCACCGAAGAGGCCTAATCCTCGGCGGTGTCGAGCCAGATCGTTACGGGGCCGTCGTTCTGCAGTTCGACGACCATCATCGCCTGGAATTGACCAGTGGCGACACGAAAGTCGAGCGATCGCAGTTCCGCGAGGAAGGCCTCGTAGAGGGGGAGCGCGGCCTCTGGTCGGGCGGCGGTCGAGAAGCTGGGGCGCCGCCCGCGCCGGCAATCGGCGTAGAGGGTGAACTGGGAGACGACCAGCAACTCGGCGCCGACCTCGAGGGCCGAGTGCTGGAAGCGCCCCTCGGCGTCACTGAAGACGCGGAGCCGCGCGATCTTCTGCGCGAGCCGGGTCGCCTCGGCGGGCGTGTCCTTCTCTCCGATTCCAAGCAGGATGACGAGGCCGGGACCAATCGCGCCCGTCTCCTCCCCCTCGACCGTGACGCGGGCCTCCCGGACCCGTTGCAGCACCGCTCTCATCCTCGTTCGACTCCTCTCGTTTCTTCTCCTTCTCGAGGCGATCAGCGTCGCCGTGCCTTGCTTCTCGCCTTGGCGGGAGATAATACCGTCAGTGGACTGTCGTGCGCCGCGGCGACCTGCTGGACGAGGGCGACAAATCGATCCCGATCTCGCGCGGTCAGCGCGGCGGCGGCATCGGCCGATTCAATTGGGTACGGAAAGCCATTCCCGACGATCACCTCGGCGAGGACCAGGGCGATCAGCTCGTCGAGCCCTCCCGCATCGCAGACCCAGCCGGGAATCTCCAGCCGTGCCGGCGGACCTGTTCCGGTCGTCTGCAGATAGAGAAAGCCGATCTCCCCCTTCGCGGCGAGGGGGCCGCGTGGGCTGGCGAAGAGGGGGAGGCGCGCGCCCCAGCGCAGCCCGCCGGCGGCCGCCAGCAGTTCGGCGTCTGTGATCCGCCTGGCGGGAGGCAGGTCAAAGCAACGCTCGAGCAGCCGGACGAGATCGCGCGCCCGACTGGTGTCAATGTATCCCACGACCGGGATTTCGCTCTTGCGAGAGGCCTCGAGCAGCTGTCTCGTCGCCTGCTCGTAGCGCTGACGGAAGAGGTCTGGCAGCCGCTCGGCGAAGCCGGCCGTCAGCGGGCTGTCGAAGAAGGCGACCGCCCGGATCGCTCCTCGCGATGGCGCGCCCAGCTCCATCAGCCGTTGGGCCAGCGTCGACACCTCGAGCTCGAAGCGCCGCAGATTGATCCACTGATCGACCGAGGGGCGGATCTCCTCCGTCTCCTCCAACGCGTCGGCGCCCTCCGGGGAGAGTTCTTCCGGAGAGAGGAGATCGAAGGTCAGGGACCGTGTGAAGTGGCCCGTCGTGGTGTGGGGATTCTCGAAGAGCGCCACCTGGAGCGCGGCGATCGGCAGGCGGATCTCCGGCAGCGGAGGGATCTGGCTGCCGTCGACGGCGAGGGTCGTTCGCCCGGTCAATTGATCCGCTGCCCAGGCACGCGCCGCCTCGTGGTGGGCAAAGCGCAGCCCGGGATCGACCCGACCGCCCTCCGCTCCCTCTCCTCCCGCCCAGTCCTCGATGGGCCAGGCGATTCTGTCGCCCGCCTGCTCGGCCCGCTCCCGGATCGCCTGGCCCTCCTCCCGCGCGAGCCGCTGCCAGGCTTCGCGATAGAGGCGCAGCTCGGCCTGCCGCCCGTCTTCGTGGGATTGCCACTCGGGCCACCGTCGTTGCAGTTGGGCCAGGACCTCCTCTGGGA
>JBEIJP010000562.1:0-2638 GCA_040380245.1 Acidobacteriota bacterium
CGCTTCGTATGATCGATGTCGGCTTTCCGCTTGGCTGGGTCAGGCGAGACAAAGTTCTGATGGATCGAGAGAAAGAAGAGGTCAAGTCCCAGCGAAAAGGCCATCCGCTTGAGGTTGTTGACGTAGCCCCGATCCTCACTCGCCATCTGTCGATGCAGAATTTCGACTCCATCGAACCCCAGCCGTGCCGCGTTCTCAATCACTTTCTCAATCGGGTACTTCACTTGCTCGAAGTGCCAGTACGAATAGGTCGATACTCCAATGCGAATCTGCGGCTTGGCGGGAGCTGCCTCGGTGGGTACGATTCCCTCTCGCGCCAACCCCTTTCCACTCAACTCGGGCAGGGTTAGTGCTGCTGCTCCCGCTACAGTCCTCTGCAGCATTTGACGTCTGGTTGGTTTCATCTCTCTCCTTGTGTCAGTGGGTGTGATTGAGCCGGATGATGCGACCGAGGCAATCGTCCAGGTCATTTGCCGAGGGCTGTCCCTCAGCTCTGAAAGGGGAAAGGCGCAAGTTCAATTTCTCATCTGGAAATTGCCTTGCGCCTTTCGTTTTGCTTCCTGTTCTTACAAGGTCGGGTTATCCCCTTCTTTGTGAGCCAGGAGGACCAAGAACACAGGTATCAGGATACCCAGTCTTGATCAGAGTCCATTAGTAACGGAAAACCCAGTCACGATAGTCGGGGAGCTCACGAGCAGGAACACCAACCGTGAAGAAGTTGGCATATCCGACGTGCATGTTGGCGACGAAGATGTTCGTCCCGAACAGTGAGTTCAACGACCCGGCAGCCTGGGGATGCAGCGTGATCTCGAGATCCTGCACCCAGAGGGTGTCGAAGCGGCTGCTCCGCGCACCGACTCCAACAGCGCTGGTGCCGGCGTAGACGGCACCCTCTTCGAGGCGCTGCGTGATGTTGGGAAGATTGAAGATGTCGATCCGACCAAGGACCGTGCCGGTGTGCAACTCGGCCCAATCATCAGTCGCGACGGCCAGTCCAGAGATCGTGTTGGTGAGGAAATCGAGCCTCAGGCCGACCACCTGAATGCGCTTGACAGTGATCCTCTGGTAGTTGCCAGTCACCGGGCTGACAGGGTTGGTGGAAGCATAGCCACCACGCGTGATGGTGAATCCACCCGTGTGGTTGATCTCACCGTTTCTTCCATTCGCCCGGCAGGGGACATTCGGAAGGGTGAAGTTGGGGGGAGCTGGCGGAGGGGCAGGCGTACCAACGGAACTGCAACGGTCGATCGCTCCCGCCACGATCTCGAAGCTGAGAGTCTGGCCCTTGAGGCTGCTCTTTCCGAGTGTGCTGAGGCGATACCGAGTGTCGGTGACATCGTGCGGACCAGCAGTGTTTGCTGCATCTCCAGGGGCGGTTGCCAGCAGAGCGCCGAAGTCACTCACTCTCCACGTCGGGTTGTTGCCGCCGAGCGTACCCGGGGTAGCACCCGACCCAGTGGTTCCAAGCGGAACTGGAGTGGGGTTGGAGACATACTGAACCATGTTGATCTTGGTCACACCCTCGCCAAGGAACATTGTATGAGCGTTCTGGGTGGTCTGCTGCGCGAAAGCGCTACCGCTCAGAGCCATCAAAGTGAGGGCGACGGCAAGCATCGTGAAATGCTTCGTCTTGAAAGTGGACATGTGCGGATTCCTCCATTTTTGGTGTGTTGTGTAATTTGGGCCCCTGATTTGACCGAAAACCAGTGACCCAATGGTTACTTTCTTACTTATTAACCGGCGTGAGTCTAGCAGGTTCCCTCCCTCAACGCAACAATTCCTTGATGGAAAAAGGGAAGAAATTTCAATCGGGAGCGGGAAGACCGAGGGAGGGCCCAAGAGTGGGGAGAAGGGCTGGGAGGTGGTCGCGATACCATGTCCAGGTTGCGGCGAGGCCATCATCGAGAGCGACCTCGGCTTGCCAATCGAGAATCGTCGAGGCTTTTGCTGTGGAGAGAACCTGTGCGTCAACCTGATGATCAAGCCGCGGGGCCTGGAGGACTTTGGGAGGGAGTTGATCGGTCAATCCGGCCACCGCGACCAATCGCTCGACCAGTTCTCGGATTTGGATGGGAGGAGCGCCTCCGAAGTTGAAGGCCTGGCCGGCGAACTGTTCGGCCTGCTCGGCGAGGCGCAGGTAGCCCTGAACGAGGTCCTCGACATGGATCAGCTGACGAATGGGCGTTCCATCACTCTGGATGACCGGAGGCTCTCCCTGGAGGAGGGAGAGGAATGTCCCGGGGACGATTCGGGAGAAGTTGAGGTCGGCTGGGCCGTAGACATTGGTGGACCGGCAGATGGTGACCGGGAGTTGATAGGTCTCCGCGAAGGAGCGGGCGAGGAGCTCTGTGCAGACCTTGGAGACGGCGTACGGCGAGACACCCAGCAGGGGGAAGTCCTCGGTGTAGGGGAGAATAGGATGAACACCATACGCTTTGTCGCTGGAGGCGACGACGATCCGGCGCGGGATGCCAGTCACACGACAGGCTTCGAGAAGAAGGTAGGTTCCCCGGATATTGGTGTCGAAGGTGGCCAGGGGGGAGTGGTTGGCCGTTCCAATGATCGACTGGGCGGCGAGGTGAAAGACTGTGTCGACTCGGAACTGGCGCAAGAGTTCTTCGATGAGGGGGAGGTCTTC
>JBEIJP010000563.1:0-2638 GCA_040380245.1 Acidobacteriota bacterium
AACCCAGCCGACTCGGTTTTCGGGTTCGGGGCCGCGGATCTCTGCCCAGAGCGCTCCTTCTTCCGAGACGTCACGATCCGTGATGGTAACGAGGGTCCCTCCGGGCAGCTCGCTGGTATAGCGAGCGGCCTGGGCGATCGAGCTCTTCAATTTGAGCCGCTCCGGCGCGACAAAGGCCTTCTCCTCAAGGGGCCTCTGGCGCTGACAAGCCCCCGTCAGGCAGAGCAGAGCGAGAAGGGCGATTCCCCTCCACTGGTCGCATCGTTTTTTGGAATGGATTGATTTCACTCCAGTCCCCTTCGTTGAACAGGCTTTGGCCCCCGCCTCACGGCCATGCCTTCGGAATGAATACTCCAGGGTCGATCATCCACCACCACGTTAGGACTCCTGAGGTGTCGCCGGGATACAAGAAGCAGAGGGTGGGTCTGTCAAGACAACGTCCGAGTCTACTGTCCAGACAGCCAGGATTCAAGGAAGGAGGCGCTGGCACCCTATGGAGTCGCCCACCACCAGCTGGCAGCGCCTTTGATTCCCCTCCCGCTCCCAGGTATTCTCTTGCTCGTTGACTGCTTTTTTGGATCGAGGTTCGAGCTGTTGAATGGGGAGATCCGAAGACAGGAGAAAAGACACGGCGACCAATGCACCAGGAGGGAGTATGCCGAAAAGAGTACGTCAGCTGTTGAGCATGGCTGGATCGACACTGCTGGGAGGAATCGCCGGTGCGGCGACCGTGATCGTGGCGCTGCGTTTTCCAATGGTCAAGCAGCTGTTCAAGACCTTGGAGCTCTGGCACGCCTCGCTACTGCTGCCGATCGGATTCCTGACGATTCTGATCCACGAATTGGGACATCTGGCGGGGGGCATGCTCCGCGGAACGAGATTTTTGCTGCTGGTGGTCGGACCGCTGCAGTGGACCACGCTCGCTGCCGGCGGAGTCAGATTTGGGTGGAACTTCAACCCCTCGATGATGGGGGGGCTGGCGGCGGCCACCCCCGATCGGAATCGACCTCTTCAACCGCAATTGCTGGGGCTGGTGATCGGCGGTCCGCTCGCCAGTCTTCTCCTCGGTGTTGGGGCAGTGATGATCGCCAGCCAGTTCGAGAATCACCTCTGGGCGCTGCTGCTTCTGACCGGATTGATGTCGCTGATGATCTTCCTGGTGACGGCGATTCCCTTCCGTTCGGGCGGGATGCAGAGCGATGGATGGCAGTTGATCGAGCTTCTGCGGGGCGGCGCCGGCGTGGTGGAGCGACAGATGATCATCGAGATTATGGGGTACAGTCTATCTGGACAACGTCCGCGAGACTGGGACCGGGAGACGGTGAGGCAGCTGGAGCAGTTGGAGAGCCGCGAACCTGTCCGCCAGATTGCCGCGCGACTGCAGGCTCTCTACCATGCCTGGGACCGGGAAGAGATGGCCCGTGTCGAGACACTCGCCGCCTGGCTCGACCAGCACCTGGAGGAGTACCCGGGGGGCTTCCGGCAGGCGATTCACCTGGAGTTGGCGCTCCTCGCCCTTTCCGCAGGTCGCTCGGGTGATGTGAAGCGCCACGTCGATGCCAGCAAAGGGGGAATGGTCGATCCAGCGCGTCGCCAACTGCTGGCAGCGAGACTGGCGTTTCAAGAGGGCCAGTGGGAGGAGTGCCGCCGAGCCATTCTGGCCGCCCGGAAAGCGCTTCCGCGGGGAATGGATGCCGGATTGAATCTCCTGACTGCCGGTCAGCTTGACCAGCTCGAAGCTGACGCAGGATTGGCGGAGAGAACCGGGCAGCCGCCCCCTGACCATCCCGTCGAGCAGAAGTGAGTTGGATCAGGGACGGGTCAAGCCGAGCGCGGCCGCCTGGCGAAAGAGCGCCGCGGCGATCGGCGCGGCGGCCTCGCCGCCATACCCGCCCCCTTCGAGAACGACCGCAATGGCGAGCCGCGGGGAGTCGATGGGCGCAAAGCCAATGAACCAGGCGTCCTGACGCAGGGTCTTCCGCAAGCGGTCCCGTCCCTGGGCGTCCCGTTGCAGGATCGGTCGACCGTTGGCGTCGAGCTGATTGACCTGCCGCTGAGCGGTCCCGGTCTTTCCCCCCGCCGAGAGCCCACTCCCTTGCAGATCCGCAAAGGCGCGCCGGGCCGTTCCGCGGACGACCACCTCCCGCATCAATTGCCGGAGTCGTTGCGCGGTGGCAGTCTCGACAGAGTACTGGAAAGTCTCGGCGGGTCGCCCGACTTCGAGGATCGGTCGCATCATGCGCCCCTCTGGATGGGCGATCGCGGCGGCAACCAGCGCCATTTGAAGAGCCGTCACCTGCAGGTAGCCCTGGCCGATCGACTCGAGCGCAAGGTCGTAGGAGGAGAGCCCCCGGCCATCGACAAAGGTCGACTGGCGGGGCGCCAGCACCGAGGCCAGCATCGGCTCGTCGCTATTCCAGAGGCCCTGCGCCCAGCCAGCCCGCAACGAGGCGGCGGGCGTGGTAAAGAGACGCAGTCCGGCCCGCTCCGCGATCGTTCCCATCCGCTGGCGACCGAGCGCCACTCCCAGTTGCGCGAAATACTGGTTGCAGGAGACGGGAAAGGCGGCGGCGAGATCGACTTCGCCGTGGGCGTCCCCGCGGTCATCGCGGATCGGGCGACCCGCGCCGGGCGCCAG
>JBEIJP010000564.1:0-2637 GCA_040380245.1 Acidobacteriota bacterium
ACCGCGTCACGACCTAGCTGCCTCTAAGTGTCCCCACCCGCCACCCAGAGGCGCCCCCATACTCGACACTCACTCGTCCACGAGCCCTCCAGCCCTCCTGTCCTCGATCGCTGCCCCCTCGCGCCCTCGCGTTCTTCGCCCAACAAAAAAGGCCGGGAGACCCGTCGGGCTTTGACGCCCGACGGACCTCCCGGCCCGTAGTTATCCCGCCGCACTAGCTCTTCGGAATCGGCACCCGCTGGAGGTTGGTCACGTGCGTGTCCTTCGTCGCCGGGAGGTGGAAGAAGTCCGCCGCCAGCGCCTGGGTGTCGCCGTCCCGCCAGACGATGAGACGCTTATCCACCCGGACCGGCAGGCCGCGGTGGGCGCTGGCGTAGGGAGACTTCAGGTCTTCGACTCGGCGGTACTCGATCACGGTGTCCTCGTACTGCTTGGCCAGCGGTGGCAGGATGGCCTCGCCCCTGATGGGGAGCGTCGGCTTCTGCCGCTGATTCTCGATGACGCTGACACAATTGGCGTCGCTCAGCCTGTAGATTTCTCTGAACAGGTTCTCCAGCAGGTCGACGCTGGTATCGAGATTGCCGCCGCTCATCTTAGCTACCGGCCGGGTGTCGCGCAGGATGTCCGAGGGTGTGACCCGCACGTCAGCACCCAGGCTGACCCGGCGGATTTCGCGTTTCCGGCCGCTGTATTCGACCCCGTTGGCTTCCCTGTGAAGCTTGTTTCGGCGCTCGGTCGCTTCGACGTCCAGCTTTTCCTTCCAGATCAGTTGCTGCGATGCCCTGACCTCTCCGCAGTTCTTCGCGCCCAGCGCCTCGTCCATCGCGAAGGACATCGCGCTGCCGGCCAGATCGCAGCTCTCCCTGTAGATTTCCTTGATGATGGATTCGCTGATGGGCTCGTCGGGTCCGAAGTCCAACGTGGTCTCAAGGAAACGCTCGATGCGCAGTTCGTTCGGGCCCGGGGGGCGGAAGTCAGTCCAATGGCTTCGCTCTTTCTGGATTTCCTCGGGCGTCTTAATGGTCAGCGGGAGGCTGAAAGCCAGACGTTCTAGTTCTCGGCGCCGCAGGGCGTTGAGTTGGCGATTTTCCGGCAGGCCGAACAGGATTTGAGGGCAATCGACGAACCAAGTGGTGCCCTGGCCGAGGCTCGCGATTTTGACCTTCTGCAGGGTATCGCCCACCGTGATGTCGATGGTCTCCGGTTGTTCCGACGTCACCTCGATGCCTTGGAGCACATCGGCCACCTGCAGCAACGTGTCTCGGCCAGCCTCATCGGCGAGGACCGAGACGATGAGGACGCTGTCATGTTGACTGGGCGTGACCGCGATGCTCAGGAGCAGGCTGCCCTGGCCAGGCTTCCAGCGGATGAGCAGCGGGAAGCCGCCGTTGTGTCCGTACGTGAACCAATCATGGCCGGGCTTGCCGGTATCGCCCTTGCCCTCGGCGAGTAGGGCGGGGTCGTAGCCGAGTCGTTTGGCGATGGCGTCGAACAGCGGACGGACGTCCGGTAGGACGACAGGGTCCTGCCAGCCGAGTTCGTCGTCCTTGCGGTTGCGTTTGGCGATCCGGAGGAGTTCTTCCTGCCCCGGAGGCAGTTCGATCGCGCCTCGGGCGACGAACCCGCGGACGGGCTTGAACTCCTTGAGGATCTTTTCGGTGGGGAAGGCCTGGAGGCTGTAGCTATGGATGTGATTAGTCATGGTAACCATAGGGCTCCCTGCGCATGTCCGCACACGCGTGGCGCCTGCGCCAAAGCAAAAGGGCCGGAGCCGACTGCTTGCGCAGAAGACTCCGGCCCTTTGTTCGACGGCCGACTGACCGTGGGGAGGTCCGGTTTAGGTTTCAGACCACGGAAAGATCCGATTTGGGTTTCGACTGTCAAAAAGCGGGAGCGGGGTTCTGTGATTCTCCGTTCGTCGCGCAAGGAATATTTTTCGTCGAATCCCTCCCAGCTCATATATGCGACGCCCTGTATTCAGCGCAGGCCGCCGCGGCGATGTGCTAGAACGATTTCGTGCGACAATTAAAAATTCCGACGACCATGACTCCGATTGACACACGCGCGCCGGCTGCATCCTCCCGCGCCCCATGGAAAACTCCGACGAATCAGACTACGAACCCGAAGACATCTTCGAAGAGATCGACCCGACCGAACCGCCTTCGCTCGACGCCCGGATCCGGGCCGGTGACGAGGTGGCTGCCGATGAGATCTGCTACGAAGACGACGCCACCGTCGAATGGGACGAGGCGTGGATGGCCGAACGCCGCTACAATGATCTTCTCGATCAAAAGCACGCCAAGGACGCCCCGCCTCCTCCGCCCAAATCCGATCCCGAACCCCCGACCCCTTGAACCCAGGTAGGGATGCGATGACATCGCATCCGCCGCATCTAAGGTAGGGGCAGCACCGCGTGCTGCCCTAGCTGCCTCGCCCGGCCGCCGCACGGTGGCCGCAGGGTAGGGGCGAGACTCCGTCGCGACCTCTTGTCCTCGTTCCCTTGGATCCGGCCAACTAGCCAACTGATCAACCGGTCAACTAGTGGTGCATCTCCCGCGCCCCCTCGCTGTGGCAAAAAGAAACCGGGAAAACCTCCAGGCTTGGCCGCCTGATGATTCTCCCGGCATAGCGCTGCCC
>JBEIJP010000565.1:0-2635 GCA_040380245.1 Acidobacteriota bacterium
CCTCCATCCGCCAGAGGACTTCTCCTTCTGCCGTTGCCGGCTGACCTATCGCGGGCAGACGGTCGAGGGGTTGGTCTACTACCCGCATCCGGAGACGAAGATTCGGCATCACCAGCAGCAGTCGATCCTGGAGGTGATTGCACCGCCGATCGAGGGGCTCGAATACGGGGCCGAGGTGGTCATCGAGCTGCGCCCGGAGGAGATCGAGCTGAGCCAGGTCTCCTAACCGACTGCGCCGGGTCAGGCGTGGGGGCGACTGCTGGTGGTGGAAGAGTTCGGCGTAGTAGCCCCCACGCGCGAGCAGTTCGGCGTGGGTGCCGGTCTCGACAAGCCGGCCGGCGCGGAGCACCAGAATCTGATCGAACGATTCGATGCCGGAGAACTGGTGCGAGATGACGATCATCGTCTTGCCCTGTTGCAGACGGTCGAGGGAGGCCTGGAGGAGGCGGGCCGATTCGGCATCGATCGCCGAGGTCGGTTCGTCGAGGAGGAGCAGCGAGGGGCGGAGCAGGATGGCCCGGGCCAGGCAGAGCCGTTGCCGCTGCCCCCCGGAGAGGGTGCTCCCGCGCTCGCCGAGGATCGTCTCGTAACCGTCGGGAAGCCGGACGATGAAGTCGTGGGCAAAGGCCTGACGGGCGGCCTCCTCGACCTCCGCCGTGGTCGCGTCGGGTCGGCCATAGGCGATGTTCTCCCGGACAGAGGCCCCAAGCAGGATCGACTCCTGGAGGACGACGCCGATCTGGCGGCGGAGCGAGGCGCGCTGGTAGCGCTCGATTGGTAGACCGTCGATGAGGATCGAGCCCGATTGCGGCGTGTAGAAGCGGAGCAGCAGGCTGGCAATCGTCGATTTGCCGGCGCCGGAGGCCCCGACGAGCGCGACCCGCTCTCCCGGCGCGATGGAGAAGCTGATCCGGTCGAGCGTCAGATCTCCCCCCTCCGTCGTACTGTCATAGCGGAAAGAGACATCCCGGAAGACGATCTCTCCGCGCAGCGCGGGAACGACCAGGCCTGTCTCCTCATCGAGCGGTTCCGGATCGATCTCGAAGATAGCGGCGATCCGTTCCGCGCTCGCCATGGCGCGTGAGTACTGGCTGGAGATGCGTGCGAGGGTCCGCAGCGGCTTGTACATGCTGGTCAGGTAGGCGGTGAAGACGAGGACCTCCCCCGGGAGGAGCGCTCCCTGCAGGACCTGCAGCGATCCGAAGAGGACGACGGCGCAGAGCGCGGCGGCGCTGACCAGTTCGACCGAGCGCGCCGCGGCCGCCTCCAGCCGGGCCGTCCGAATCCCCTCGGTGAGCGTGCGCGCCCCCTCGTCCTCGAAGCGTTGCTGCTCCAGCCGCTCCCGTGCGAAGGCCCGCACCACCTGCAGGGTCGAGAGGACCTCGTGCAGCCGCGAGGCGACCGCTCCCTCCCGTTCCCGCTGTCGCCGCGCCGAGGCCTTGATCCGCCGGTAGACCCCGAAGAGCGCGAAGACGAGGAACGGAAAGCTCGCCAGCACCACCAGCGCCATCTGCCAATCGAGCGAGAACATCACCAGGAACATCCCGACGACCGTCAGGCTGTGCGCGCCAAAGGAGAGCGCCGATTCGGCGAAGACGTCCTTGAGCGCCGAGGTGTCGCTGACGACCCGGCTGAGCAGCTCGCCCGTCCGCGACCGCAGGTGGAACGAGAGCGAGAGCTGCTGCAGGTGGGCGAAGAGTTCCTGGCGCAGCCGAAAGACCAGTTCATACCCGATCCGCGAGGTGAGGAACGATTGGAAGTAGGCGAAGAGGCCGCGCAGCAGGGCGATCCCGAGGATGCTGCCGGCGAGCAGTACGATCGCTGTCCGCTTCTCGCCGCGCAACAGCGGGGCCAGCCAGGCGAGGGCGGCGGGGACCTCGCGATCGAGCAGCAGGTGGTCGAAGATGATCTTGAGCGGCCACGGCGCGAGCAGCTCCGTTACGGTAAATCCGGCCATGCAGAGGATCGCGACCGCGAGGCTGCCGCGGACTTCGCGCAGGTGCGCGCGGACGATCGCGCGGAGTGTGCGTCGTCTCGCTGGCGGAATCGTCTCCTTAGCGGTCACTCGTGGGTTCTCCATCGGGCCTCTTTCGTGAGATTCATCCGCACGGTGCGGAGAGCAGGGTCGAGAAGCGGAGCACTTCGACCGAACCGCTCTCCCGCAGAAGGCGCAGCAGGCGCGCCAGAAAGTCGAAGGCCGTCTCGTCCATGACGGCGTGGTGGAGGAGGATCCCGACCGGGGGCGCGTCCGGGCCCGCGCGGCCCTGCTCCGCCAGCTGCGCGCTCAGCGAGGCGAGCAGCTCCGGGACCGGGCGCAGTCGCCGTCGTTCTCCCCACTCGATCAGGTCGAGCGTCGCCGGCAGCGAACGCAGACCGCCTTCCTCGCTGGCACCGCTCGGCCAGGCGCCGGAGGCATCCGGTCGGCGAAGCCCTGAGAAGGCACGGAAGCCTAGCTCGATCAGGGCCGTGATCGTTGCGAGGCTGTAGCGGTTCCAGGGCGGGGGTGAAGACGGGCACAAAGGCGGAGCCAAACTCGTCGCGCAGCCGGTCACGTCCGGCGCGCAGGTCGGCCAGCTGCTCCTCGAAGCTTCGTGCCGGGCCAAATTCGCACTTTCGCCCGCTCGCTTCGTGGTTC
>JBEIJP010000566.1:0-2630 GCA_040380245.1 Acidobacteriota bacterium
AACGCGGGGGAGGAGACGACCGCTAATGCCATTCCAATCGCGACCCATGCGGGCGCCTTTCGCTCTCGATGAAAGTAGATGGCAATACCCGAGGCGACTCCGAGCATGGCGATGATCGAGACCGATTTGAGCAACCAGACGTTCTCCGGAAACGAAGGAGCCAGTCTCCAGGCCAGCGAGAGAAGGAAAGGGAAGCCGGGGGGATAGAGCGGCATGATCCCCGGGGACGGGGAATTGATCAGCGTGTAGCCCTCTCCCTCAGCCAGAGCCTTGGCCAGCACGATATACCACGCATCATCGCTCATCTGCCCCGCCACATCGTCCATTCGCACCCCGTACAGACCGGAGAGCAGCCCAAGCACGATCAAGGCCCCAAAGGCCAGTGGGCGGCGGTTTTGATCCCAGTTCAGCTCCAGCATCCTGTCGACCCATTGCCCTATGGCGCTCGTACGTCTTTGCGATGACGGGTCAATCTTGCTGCTCAGGCGCTCCCCTCGTCGTGTCGGTCCCATTTCGGTCCCTTCTTTCTCCGCATTCTACCCAAGGCCTGCCGGGGTGCCCGCCAACCGGGTGCTCAAACCATGGCCACGCAGTTGGTCCGTCCTGATCTTCCCCCCGCGAACCCGAAAGATTCCTGGATATTGATCCGCCCAGCCCTCACTCGCGGCGGGCATGTACTGGCGCGCATTTGCCTCGATTCCGACGACCCCGGGGACGTGGGCCGCGATCCCAACGGAATGGATTAGTGAGGCGCCCGGGCATGTCAGGTCTTGCACCGTTAGAAACATTCCGTATCGCCGCGCCGCCGTTGCCATCAAAATTGTATGGCTCTGCCCTTTGCAGGCCTTCAACGCCACTCCCGTGTACCCCATCTCTCGCGCCAATTCCAAGCTCTCCAGGTCGACCAGCGACTCATCGACGACGATCGGTCGCATCTTCGACGCCGCCTGCATCTTGTTTCCCCGGTTGGCCGACAAATCCCGCGCTGTCGGCTGCTCCAGGTAGAGGATGCGCTCGAATCCCTGCGGTGATCGCTCCCGGACCTTTCGCAAAAACTCCAGAACATACTCCACATCCGGACATCGTTCGTTGAAATCGACACAGTACTGCCACTCCGCCTTCGGCCGCGCCTCCCAGGCCACCCGGTCCACCTCCACCACCCGCTCGATGTCCCACCGAAGGTCCTCCCCTTGCAGCTTGATCTTCAAATGGGTCAACCCATCTCGCTCGATCCACTCCCGTAAATTTTCCGGCCCCCCATCTCCGATTCGCCGACCCCCACTCTCCGCTTTGACCACGTCCACCCCTCCCACTGAATGAAAGACCCACAACCATCGCCGCGGTCGCTCCGCTCCGACCTGTCTCCATCCCTCCCACCCCTGCCAACTGGCGGGCGAGTCTGGCGAGAGATAGCCCCCCAAAGGGCGGTTGAGCCAGGGAGAGTTATACGTCTGATAACAAGAGCGGGAATGGAGATGACCATAGGCATCGTGGAGGGCGGCATCGAAGGGGCTGGCGCAGACGAGCGTAGCGAGTTTGGGGAGAAGGGGGGAGACGCCACGAGCCTGATCGAGAAAGGAGGGGAGCAATCGGTGGTTGAGTTCGATGGGGTGACCGAAGTCCTGGAAGTCGCGCAGGAGTTCTCCGAGTCGGTCGGAGAGCTGTCGCATGAGTTGGAGGGTCGTCGCCGGCGGGAGGGTCTGGGATGGGAAGGCCCAGACATTTCCGAGTGGCATCGAGCCCGAGCCAGTGGCGGTGCGACCATCCCGACCGCGGACCGTGACAAGTGTATGGAGCAGGGTGGCACGGTCGACGGGAACTCCGCCGAATTTATAGGGGGTGCGATAGGCGACCTCCTGATAGCGCCACTGGACATCGACGATCCGGATATCGGTCGGCCGGGGGAGGTAGGTCGGGTTGGAACGGCGACCCGCGAGGTGGGATGCCGTACCAAGAAGAAAGTGGCGTCTGGAAAGGAGCGGGCGGCTCATGCTGGGCGGGTCTCCTGGATCAACCGACGGACAAACGCCAGGTCTCGCTGGGCGGCGAGCAGAATCTGGCGGCGCTGCTCAGTGCTGGTTCGACCTTCGACAGCGTATTCGAGGTGGAGCGAGACGGGGCCGCGAAAATTGACCTGGCGGAGCTTGCGAAAGTAGAGGGGCCAGTCGACCATCCCACCGCCGAGAGGCGTATCGACCGGTCTCCAGCCACGGTCTGTGCGCGCCCAGAAGAAGTCCTTGATCGCGATCATCCGCAAGCGGGAGGCGGCGTGTTGGAAGGCGAGCCGCCAACCATTGCCGCCTCCCTCACAGACAGCGTGTCGAATATCGAAGTAGTATCCGGCGTAAGCGGGAGGGATTCGACGCATCGCGGGATCGATCTCGCTGAGAACTGAGCCGAGGGAGCCGGTATGGTTATGGAATCCGGCGACGATCCGGTGGCGCGCGCCGAGGGCGGCGAGCTCGGCGAAAGATTCCATGGCGCGCCGTGTCTCGTTCACCGGATCCGCGTCGCGGTCTGCATAGTAGCCCGGTTTGAAAAAGGGAATGGCGAGTCCCCCGGCGGTAGCGAGCAGGGGGGAGGCGTGAGGATCATCGGCACGAGTCAGGTTGGTGGTGACCATCGGCAGC
>JBEIJP010000567.1:0-2626 GCA_040380245.1 Acidobacteriota bacterium
CCTCGAACCGCCAGGCGAGCCCCAGACGCGGCGCAAAGTTGAGACGCTCCAATCGACGGGCGGCTCTGGGCGCGCCATCCCGGCCAGCGTATTCGAGCCGCTCTGTCTGGAGGTTGAAGATCGCCCCCTGGTCATCGGCCTCCGTCGAGGGAAAGTTGAGCGTATAGCGCAGACCGCCATTGATCGTCAATCGTGAGGTGAGCCGCAGATCGTCCTGCGCGAAGAGTTCGAGAATCCTGGCGCGGGGGCGAAGCGGACGCGGTTGCAGATCGATCGAGAAAGTGCTTACCTGGCCGAGCAGAAAGCTCGCCAGGGGGTGGCCGGTCTCTCCGGCGAGGAGGCTGCCCGTCGCCGCCGACCCGGGGAGACGACCAAGCGTATCCGGAGTTCCGCGTGAGCTGGTCAAGGGGGCGGTGAAGCTGAAGACCCCTCGCGGCGCTGGTGGTTGCAGAATCGAGAGCCTCTCCAGCCGCGCATCGATCCCCATTCGCAGCAAGTGGCGGCTCCGCTGAATCGACAAGGTATCGACCAGCTGCGTGACATCGGTATGGAAGAGGGCGTTCGCATTGGTCGCGGGACCGAGTTGCTGGAACCCGGCGATCAACATCGTGGGTAGTACATCGTCGAATGGGCCGCCTGTCGGAAGCCCTGGGAGGCTCAACGGGCGCGGCAACCGCGTGCTGCGGCGATCGATCGAACGGCGCGTATACCCGCCGCGTAGATCGATGGCGGCAGACTGGCCAAAGACCTGCTGGTAACTTCCGACCGCTTGATATCCATTACTCTCCTGGTCGGCGAGCGCTCCCTGCGTGATCGCCCCGCTCCCGCCCAGCAGGGGAGTCACCGGGCGTGTCGACTCTCTCGCCACCGAAAAACGACCAAAGAGAAGCCCAGACGATGAGAGGCGATGATCGAGGCGAAGGTCCATCTGGTCCTGTCGGACCCGTTCATTGGCGAGGCGCTGAAAGTTGTTCGCCTGTCCATTGCTGCTCGGCAGAGGGTAGAGTTCGAGCAGGCGGCGAGCGAGCGGATCGAGATCATTGGCCGGAAGGAGATTCCCGGCATAAGCCCGCCGATCCCCGCGCCGAAAGAGCTGCCCCACCCGTGCCGGCGTGCGCTGGCCGGCCGTGTCGATCACCTCGATGGGGCTCCCCGTATTGACGGTCGTCACCGCGAGAGTAGACGGTTGCAGGAAGAGGGGCGCGCCGAGTGTTGCCGAGAAATCTCCCCGCCGTTGCGCCACGGTCGGTACGGTCGAGGTGAGAACCCTTCCAATGGCCTGCGTGCTTCCCTGGTAGTCCCAGAAGAAGAAGGTGCGGTCGCGTCGGACTGGCCCCCCCATGACTATGCCGAACTGATGGCGGCGAAAGAGGGGGCGGCCTGCGCCGGATGTCCCGACCGGGGCAAACAGGTTGCGGGCATTGAGCGCTTCGTGGCGCATGAATTCGAAAGCGCTCCCGTGGAGATCGTTGCGCCCCGAACGGGTCGTCAAATGGACCACTCCGCCGTTGAAGCGCCCATACTCGGCGGCTGGCACGTTGTTCTCGACCTTGAACTCTTCGATGGCATCGATCACCGGGTAGAAGGCGACCTGCCCCGGTTCTGGCTGGAGCGCGGAGATTCCGTCGTAGAGAAACTCGTTGACCCGTGGCCTGCCGCCGTTGAGGCGCGGGAGGGAGGGACCCGCCGCAGTCGGCGGCGGAACGGCCACACCCGGCACGAGCGAGATCAGCGAGAAGAAGTTGCGGCCATTGAGCGGCAGAGAGATGATCGTTCGGTGCGGAATCAACTGACCGAGGCTGCTGCTCTCCGTCCGCAGCAGCGAGGCGTCGGAGCGGATAACGACCCCCGAGACAACTTCGCCAACCCTCAGCTCGACATCGAGCCGAATCCGCTCACCGGTCGTCAGCCGGATCCCCTCCCGCACTTGCCGCTGGAAGCCCTTCGACTCGACTGCGACCTGGTAAAGCCCCGGGCGCAGCCCAGTGGCGAGGTAACTTCCATCCGCCCCCGTGACGGCCCGTGTCAATTCGTTCGTGCCGATATGAAGGATCCGGACCTCTGCCGACGCGATGCTCGAGCCGCGATCATCCCGGACCATCCCGATCAGGTCCCCTCGCGCCGCTTGGCCGAGTGAGATCCCAGCGGCCCACACCAGGTAGAGCGTGGCCAACACCAACCAGGTTCGGCGCCTCATCCGATTCCCTCCATCCAGACAGTCGGCGATCAGGCGTTCTGTCAGGCTTTGATCAGCATCACTTCAGTGGCCTTGATCAGCGCGTAGGCGGCGACGCCCTTCTGAATCTTCAGCTCTCGGCAGCCATCGGCGGTGATGATCGAAGTCACCGTCTGGCCACTGATATCGATGGTGACCTGCGCCAGCAGCCCGGAATACTTAACGTTCGTGACGATGCCGAGCAGCTTGTTCCGCCCACTGATCTCGTTCAATCCGGTTTGGCCCTTCGGGTCGACCGCAGCCAGTTTCGCGTCTCCAAGGAGTCGCTCTATCTCGCTGGCCGGAATCCGATGGTGGCCCCCGGCCGTCGGCTGCGACCTGAGCCACCTGATCGAGCTCCCGTTCGATCTCGCGGGTGTAGCCGATCTCGATGAATTGGTCGCGGAAGCC
>JBEIJP010000568.1:0-2620 GCA_040380245.1 Acidobacteriota bacterium
CGTCGGAGGAGCGTCCGGATCCTCTGATCGGTAGACGTTCCAGCCCGGCCCGCTCCCCAGCCAGCTCAAGGTGACCTTGCTGTCGGAGAGCGCCGTCCCGCGCAGACCGCTCGCCCTGGAGACCGGCTCGGCCTCCTCCGCCACCACCCGCACCGTCGCGAATCCAAACCGTGCCATCTTGACGCGGATCGTTCGCCCCACCACCTCCAGCGCTCCCCGGTCGTTCTCGACCAGATCGCACGAGAATGCCCGAGCCACCGGAAAGGTGGGCAGCTCCACCTCCGTCTCTGTCTCCCGACCAGCCGTCTCGACCAGGCGCAAAATGAGTCCCCGACCCGGCTGTTCGCTCAACTTCATCGTCGTCAAGGCGACATTCTCGGCCCTGACCCGCACAAAACTCGCCGCGTCCGCCGGCAGGACTCCCGGCTGCGCCGCCGTCACCAACCGGGCGCGCAGCGGACTCGCCTTTCCCCAGCCCAGCCGCGGCGCTTCCCGCTGCCAGTCTCCCCGGTGGGACGTGAAGCGGTAGCTCAATCGCGCCCGTGGGTCATCCCCATTGAGCGTCAGTAACCCGGCCATCCGATTGGAGTAGGCATAACTGTAGAGATGCGAGGTCGTCGGTCGATAATCGATCGAGAACTGGTTGTACCGGATCTCTCCAAAATTGACGTTCTGCGCCTCTCCAAGCCCCATCGTTATCCCGAAGGAGCCGTTGCTGACGTCGACCCAGCGATTGGCGCTGAGGTAATCGTGCGTCCCCCACCGCAACTGGTCCTTCCACGGACGCACGACGCCGCCGGGATACTCCGCCCGCGCCTCGAAATCATCGACCTTGACTGGAAAGGCGAAGTAGAGGTTGTCCCGGTAGCGATCAGCATAGTTGTCTGAATGGAGCGCCTTGACGTGCGCCAGGTCGTTGACGATGTCGATCCGCTTCAGTCCGCGGTAGAGGGTCACCCGCTGCACGATCGCCGCTCCGGTGACGGCGTCGTCGATCTCCACGGTGAACTCGACCGCCACCGGGCCCGGTTGACCCGGCCGCAACCTCGCCCCCGTCGGGCTGTGCTCGGTCCCCTGCAGGGATTCCCGCTCCGCTTTGCGGATGTAGACCAGCTGGTTGAACCGATGACGGGCCGACTGATCGACCAGCTCCCGCTGCAGTTCACGATCGACGATCGAGCGAATCGTGCCGGTCGCCGCGTCGAACTCGATCCGGTAGAACTCGTTCGCCATCCACGTCGGCCCAACCTCGAGCGCACCGCCAGCGCTCTTCATCCCGCTTCCGCGCCGTGTCTGGAAGACCTTGTAGCCGTAGGACGGAACCCCCTTTGCCAGGAGCACCTGCCGTCCGTCGGCCAGCCGTTGCACCGGAGATGCCTCCCCATTGGCCGGATCGATCGCTTCCGTGAAGTCCCCTTCGACCTCGACCAGGTCGCTCCGCTCTTGAACCAACGGATTGAAGACGACCAGCGAATTGGCCTGCGTCACTGGAATCTGGCGCAAAAGCGCCGTCTCACTCAGCTCCACCGCGCGCTCGGCCCCCACCAGCGCCCGCTCCGCCTCCTTCTTCTTGACCCACGCCGCGTTGAAGAGCTGTACGTCGCTCGCCCGGGGCAATGTCGGCCAGCTGTGCTCGTCATAGTCCATGAGCCGGGTGAAGGTCCGCTCGATCAGTCCCCACGGATGGCGAAATCCGGTATCGCCCAGCCACGCCAGCGCACCGACTCCCTCGGCCCACGGCAAGAGCCGCGCGGCCCGCCGCTTCTGCCCCTGGGATTCCGGATCGATCGTCGAGTAGTCGGCGGAGAAGTTGTTGAGATCGCCCCGCAACGTCTCCAACTGGTCCCCATAGTTCTTCTCGATGTGCTCGAAGACCGTCGTCGGACTCCCAACCCGGATCTCCGGGTACCGAAATCGCCGATTCCACTCCGGCAGGATGCGCCCATCAAAGCGGGGCGTGTCGTGATCCACGTAGTCCGGGACGACCAGCACATCCCACGGGTAGGGACCAAGCAGCTTGCCGCTCTCGACGCGTTGCAACTCCGTCGTCACATTCTCCGCGCCGAGATCGAGCAGCGCGTCCCGATGACCGCCCGCCGTCTGTCCATACCAGAACGACAACGCGTAGTGCGACCGCCACCCAAACAGAACCCGGCTCCGGCCATCCGGCGCCTCCCACCAGAAGAAGGCCGGGACTTTGGTCCGCTCATAATTGTTGTTTCCACCCGAGCGCCAGCCTTGTCCCCAGCGTGCGACGTAACGAAAACCGGCCTCCGCCACCGCCTGACATCCCGCCCACGACAGACTTGGATTGTCGACAATCATGAACGTCTTGAGGTCGAGCCCGAACCGGTCCTTCGCCTCGCGCCGTCCCGGATAGGTCATCCGTGCCAACTCCTCGTAGTCCATCCAGTGCGAGTGAACTCCGCTCGGCGCTCCCATCAGGTGCATGTTTCCTGGCTTGATCTGCTTCTCCACCAGGCGCCGCCACGCCGCCTCCGAGCGCTCCTCGATGTAGTTCCGCTGGAAGAGCATCGACTCCATGGTGTAATGAAACTGGCTGTCCAGATCCCGTTCCGACTCCGCGACATTCTCCCGCGGCGCGCTGAGGAACTCTCCC
>JBEIJP010000569.1:0-2614 GCA_040380245.1 Acidobacteriota bacterium
CAGCCGGAGACCTTCTCGGTGTTCTTGCGCAGCAAGGTGCGCTTCCCGGTCGAGATCTGTACCCGGTAGAGGTCATGCCAGGCGGCGTCGCGGTCGTTGATCCCGACAAAGAGGCTGTCCGGATCGCTCTTCGGAATCCCATAGATCAGCGCGCGGACCGCCTTCGCCTCGGTCAAGTTCCGAGCGGAAGGGACTTCCGGCCCCGACCCTTTGGCGGCGGCGGGATCGACGGCGTAGACGTTGTAGTTCTCGTCTCCCCCCTGATCCTGCACGAAGAGAAGAAACCGACCATCGCGGCTCCAGAAGAATCCGGGGATCGGTCGCTTGGTGTCATTGGTCACCAGACGGGCCGCCGAGAAGGGCTCCCCCGTCCGCTTGACCCAGATGTTGCGCGTTTCCTTGAATGGCTTGATGAACGCGATGAACTTGCCATCCGGGGAGAGCTGCGCTCCGCTAATCTCCGGGTTCCCAAAGAACAGCTCCCGATCCAGCAGGGGAGTGGCCGGCGCTGCTGCCGGGCCCTGTGCCACGCCGCTCCCCGTGACCAGGAGCAGACAGAGCCATACACCGCCAACCCAGGCGGCTCCTCGCCGAGCCAGCAGTCGGCCTCCACTCGTCAGCCCAGCCCACTGCCCGACTATCCGTAATTCAGTCATCTAAATTCTCCTTCCCTCTCATCGTGATTGTTGATGGTCTTCTTCTCTCGGTGCGTTCGTTGCGCTTCAGTCTCCGCTGTCAGGAAACACTCTCATCCCGCTTCCCGGACGAGCCGGTCAGGATACATCCATCGCCTGAAGAAAGATCTCTTCCAGCGAGTCTCGTTTGTAGGTCAGCCGACGCAGCTGAATCTGGTGCTGATCGGCGAGATGGTACAGATCGCGAATTGTCAGGGAGCCATCGTCCGCCTCGCGGGGCAGGACAACCTTGAGGCGGTTCGGACCGGTCCGAAAACACTCCCCCCCGCGCAGGCTCAAGGCTTCCGCAAAGTCTGGCAAGGCTCCCCGGATCTCCAGTTCGACAAAGTGGCGATTGGCCTGCCGCTCCGCCGCGAGGTTGCAGTTGGCCACCACCCGGCCGCTCCGCAGAATCAGAATCTCGTCGCAGCACGCCTCGACATCGCGCAGCAGGTGCGAGGAGAGGACGATGTGGGTGCGACCCGAATCACGGATCTCCCCGATCAGATCGAGCATCCGTCGGCGGGCCGGCGGGTCGAGCCCGTTGGTCGGCTCATCGAGAAAGAGCAGGCGCGGCGCGTGGACGATCGCCTGGGCCAGCTTGGCCAGCTGCTTCATCCCCAGCGAGTAGGTGCCAATCGGCCGGTAGCGTGCCTCGCCCAACCCGACTTGAAAGAGCACCTCATGCGCCCGTTCGAGGGCCGCCTCGGCCGGCAAGCCCGACAACTCCCCCATCATCCGCACGAACTGCACGCAACTCATCCCCGCCAGGTAGGAGTCCCGCTCCGGCATATAGCCGAGAAATGCCCGGATCTGCTTCGCGTCGGTCCGAATATCGTATCCAAAAACGCGGGCAGTCCCCGAGGCGGGTGGGTGAAACCCCAGCAGAGTGTGAATCAGGGTCGTCTTCCCTGCCCCGTTCGGCCCGAGGAGCCCGAGGCAACGCCCCCGAAAGGATCCTTCCAGGTCCTCGAGGATCGTGCGCTGGCCAAAGACGACCCGCAGTCGGTCGAGCTCGATCGGAATCTGTGCCTCACTCATCTTCTTTGAAGAGCCTCCGTGGTAGAACGTCGCCCGCGGTGATCAGCGACTCGCCGTCGGTCTGCCCGTCTCCATCCGAACCAGGCGAATCGCCCCATTCGTTCCCCGCAATCCAATCGGGGCTCCCCCGGAGCCAAGCCGTTGCTCGACCGTCCCTCCCGAGCGAAGACGCCCGATAGTTGAACCGCCGGGTCCGGGCAGGTCGACTTCGATCACGCCATTGGTTCCCCTCGCCTCCAGATCGGCGTGAACCTCTCCCGCAAAGCGCAACGTCACCGAGCCATTGTTTCCTTGAATCTGGATCGGCGGCCCGGCGGCTCCCGGGGTCGAGCGAAGTTCAGGCCCAAGCCCTAGATCCACCGCTCCGTTCGTCCCCCTCACCTCCACTCCTCCGCTGACCTTGGCCACATCCAGGCTTCCATTGAGCCCCCGGACTTCGAGGGACCCGATCGAGCCCTCCACTTTCATCTGCCCATTGAGGCCACGGGCCACCAGGTTGACCTGCTCCGGAATCCGCGCCGTCAGTCGCTCCCGCACGTGGGGAGAACGAGTGAAGCTCATCCCCTCCCCCCGCACATTCCCAATCCACAACTCCCCCGGCCGTTGCTCCATTCGCAGCTCCTTCGCCTGCAGATCTCCCTCACGCCGCGCCGTCCGCACCACCACGATCTCGGCGACCTCCCCTTTCGTCGTCTCGATCGTCACCGGCCCGTTGAGCGCCTCCAACACCAGCCTGGACCCGGCTGTCAATGGAAACTCCCGGCGAATCTCCTCCCGATACTTCCCCTCGTCCAAGGCGATACCGAAGACCTCATCCACCCGACCTCCACACCCTGCCGCCAGCAACGATGCCGCCAGCAGCAGAGACCACCCACCTCGCCCCAACCCAGACCTCTCTC